>JAZNLX010000209.1:0-8758 GCA_045579325.1 Spirochaetia bacterium | reverse complement strand
GGCACCAGGTTTCTTCCTTCAAGGTTCATGAGAATATATCTGGATGCATTCCAGATCTTGTTTGCAAACTTGGAACCGAACTTGAAGGTTTCCTTATCGATAAGGATATCCTGACCCTGGGCTGCGAGGAATGCCAGTGTGAACTTGAATGCATCCGCACCGTATTCGTCGATGATATCCAGAGGGTTGATTCCGTTTCCGAGGCTCTTGGACATCTTTCTTCCCAGCTTGTCGCGGACAAGACCGTGGATGTAGATATCGCGGAAAGGCACTTCTCCGGTAAATTCAAGACCTGCCATGATCATTCTGGAAACCCAGAAGAAGATGATATCGTAGGCTGTAACTAGTGTGGTTGTAGGATAGAATGTTTCCAGGTCGTGTGTCTTCTGAGGCCATCCCAGTGTGGAGAACGGCCAGAGCCATGATGAGAACCATGTATCGAGAACATCGTTGTCCTGTGAAAGGTCTGTGCTTCCGCAGTCAGGGCATTTGTCAGGCTCTGTTCTGGAAACAATCATCTTTCCGCACTTTGCACAGTACCATACAGGGATTCTGTGTCCCCACCAGAGCTGTCTGGAAATACACCAGTCGCGGATGTTTTCAAGCCAGTGTGTATATGTGTTTTCCCATTTGCGAGGATAGAAGATAATCTCTTCCTTCTTCCATGCCTCCAGGGCCTTTTCTGCCAGAGGCTTCATCTTTACGAACCACTGGTAGCTGAGATAAGGCTCAACTACAGTCTTGCAGCGGTAGCAGTGTCCTACGGAGTGAACAATCTTTTCCTCTTCCTTGAAGAGTCCCTGATCCTTCAGGTCCTGGTTGATTACGCTTCTTGCTTCGGCACATGTCATGCCCCTGTACTTTTCAGGACAGTTGCTGTTGAGAGTTCCGTCAGGATTGAGGATATTGATAACCTCCAGGTCATGTCTCTTTCCTACTTCCCAGTCGTTAGGGTCGTGGGCAGGAGTAATCTTAACCATACCTGTTCCGAATTCCCTGTCTACGTATGTATCCGCAATGATAGGAATGGTCCTGTCTGTAAGCGGAAGCCTGAGTCTCTTTCCGATGATGGCCTTGTAGCGCTCGTCTTCTGGATGAACTGCAACTGCAGTATCTCCCAGAAGAGTCTCAGGTCTTGTGGTTGCAATTTCTATTCTTGTGGTTCCGTCAGGTGCAGGTCCGTCGGCAAATTCATACCAGATGTGGTACATTGCCCCGTCTGTATCTGTGTGATCCACCTCGTCATCGGCAAGTGCGGTACCGCATCTCGGACACCAGTTTACAAGATACTGACCTTTATAGATAAGTCCCCTTTCGTAAAGGGTAACGAAAACTTCCCTTACTGCTGCCGAAAGTCCCTCGTCCATGGTAAAGCGTTCCCTGGACCAGTCGCAGGAAGCTCCGATCTTCATGAGCTGCTTTGTGATGATGGCATGGTGCTCATGCTTTACATCCCATGTCCTTTCCAGGAACTTCTCTCTTCCAAGGTCATGCTTTGACTTACCTTCGGCAAGAAGCCTCTTCTCCACGATATTCTGAGTGGCGATACCTGCATGGTCTGTTCCCGGTATCCAGAGTGTGGGAATTCCCTGCATCCTGTAATATCTGATAAGAATGTCCTGCAATGAGTTGTTGAGACCGTGTCCCATGTGGAGAACTCCGGTGACGTTTGGCGGAGGAATGACTATGACAAAGGGCTTGACCCCTTCCTTTTCACGCGGTTTGAACTGACCCGATTCCAGCCAGCTTTTATAAAGTTTGTCCTCAAAATTCTTGGGATCGTAATTTTTTTCAAGCTCGATAGCTTTCATAAACGAAATTTCCTCCTGATAAATAATAAATTATAATAACATATATAAGAGAACCATTCAATAATCCCGCCTCAATAAATAATTCTTTAAAACAGGTGGCAAAATTCTCCTTTATCCTGTAAAATGGAAACATGGAGAAAAAGTTGGAATACAGAACAGAATCGGATTCAATGGGAGAAATCAAGGTTCCCGCAGATGCATACTGGGGAGCTCAGACCCAGAGATCCCTGGAAAATTTCAGGATCGGAACAGAAAAATTCACCCCGGAGGTGATCAGGGCCTTTGCAATACTGAAAAAAGGGGCTGCCCTTGCCAACAGGGAGACAGGAAAGCTGTCCGAAGAGAAAAAGAATGCCATAGTACAGGCCTGTGACGAAATCATCAGCGGAAAAATGGGAGACCAGTTCCCTCTTGCGGTATGGCAGACAGGAAGCGGTACCCAGACAAACATGAATCTGAACGAGGTTATCTCCAACAGGGCCATAGAAATAATGGGCGGAATCAGGGGCTCCAAGAAACCGGTGCATCCCAATGACGACGTGAACATGGCCCAGTCATCAAACGACACATTTCCTGCAGCAATGCATATTGCAGCGGCCGAAGTTACCGTAGGCAGGCTGATTCCTTCCCTGGAAAGCCTTATCCGCTGCATCAACGGCAAAAGCGAGGAATTCAAGGATATAATCAAATGCGGAAGAACCCATCTCCAGGATGCGGTTCCCCTTACACTGGGGCAGGAATTCTCAGGCTACAGTTACCAGCTGGAAACAGCAAAGGAAAGGATAAAGAGTGCTCTGGAAGAGGTATATGTTCTGGCTATCGGCGGAACAGCCGTGGGAACAGGGCTCAATACCTACGAAGGCTTTGCGGAAAAGGCTGCGGCTTACATTTCAGGAATGACAGGTCTCCCTTTCAGGGAAAGCCCGAACAAGTTTGCATCCCTTTCATCCCATGAACCGCTGGCTGCACTGGCAGGAGCATTTGCTTCCCTGGCCGCCGCACTGATGAAGATTGCAAACGACATAAGGTGGATGGCTTCCGGCCCGAGGTGCGGTATCGGAGAGCTCCTTATCCCCGAAAACGAGCCGGGAAGCTCTATCATGCCGGGCAAGGTAAACCCGACACAGTGCGAAGCACTCACCATGGTGGCAGTACAGGTAATGGGAAATGCAAATACTGTAAACATGGCCGCATCCCAGGGCAATTTCGAGCTTAACGTGTTCAAGCCGGTCATTATCCACAACGTGCTTCAGTCTGCGGTACTTCTGGCAGATTCCATGGCAAGTTTCGAAAAGAACTGCTTTGCCGGAATCAGAGCCAACGAAAAGCAGATAAAGCAGTATCTGGACAATTCCCTGATGCTGGTTACAGCTCTTAACCGCCATATCGGATACGAAAATGCGGCTAAGATTGCCAAAAACGCATACAAAAGCGGCAGAACGCTGAAGGAAGCCGCCCTGGAAACAGGACTGCTTACAGAGGAAGAATTTGACAGGATTGTGGATCCGGCTAAGATGATTTCTCCGGCAAGGCTTGAAAAATAATGAACATCATCCTTTTTGACGAGAAAGAAAGCCTCACTTCCATTCCGGCAGAAGATGTACGGGCAAAGCATATCCGGGAAATCCTGAAGCTGAAGCCGGGAGACTCCTTTGAGGGGGGAATCATAAACCGGCACTATGCAAGATTCACCGTGAAGGAAATCAACAGAAAGGAAATCCTGATGGAACCGGAAATTCTGGAAAAGGAAGTAAAGGCGGAATATCCCATTTCCCTTTTCTCATCCATAATCCGTCCCATCGATGCCAGGAGAATATTCAAGAACCTCTCCGTAATCGGGGTGGAAAAGATATTCATGGGAAAGACCGACAAAACCGAAAAATCCTATTCGGACGGAAAGCTTTGGTCCGAAGATAAATATTTTCCGCTTCTGCTGGAGGGAGCACAACAGGGATTCACACCGTATATTCCCGAGGTGAACATCCATTATTCCCTGGATACATTCCTGAAAAAAAGAGCCTGTGAATTCGACAACCTGATAGCGCTGGACAACTACAGATATACCGTTTCACTGAACAATGCGGAGCTGAAACCGGGAAAAACTCTTATGGCCGTGGGAGGAGAACGGGGTTGGAGCGACCGGGAAAGAGACCTGCTGGAGGAATACGGTTTTACCATGTGCAGCATGGGAAACCGGGTTCTGAGGACCGAACAGGCATGTCTGTGCGGTTTTGCAATTCTGGCTTCAAGATGGTGGAATTAATAAAATTTAAATTTTATAACTATGAAATTTATATTACTTTTGAAAGTTAAGTTTTAATATTGTTAAACTTTTAAATGCTTTTTTACTTTATTTTTCTTATTATTTGATGATATAATTTTCATGTCATGAACAATGCTATGGATACTATTCGTCAGGTTATCAATGCTTTAAGCGGATTTCTTTACACACCGTGGGTTCCTCTCCTGTTGGCAGTGGGAGGATTTTACCTTACATTCAGAACCGGTTTTATTCAGTTCCGTCTTCTGAAGGAATCAATAAAAGTAGTAACTGAAAAACCTAAGGGAAAAAATTCGGTATCATCCTTCGAAGCCCTTATGATTTCCACAGCAAGCCGTGTAGGTACCGGAAATATTATCGGTGTTTCATCCGCTATCTGTCTCGGAGGAATAGGCGCTGTATTCTGGATGTGGTTCATAGCCATAATCGGAGGCTCATCTGCCTTTGTAGAATCGACCCTGGCCCAGATTTATAAAAGAAAAAATCCGGACGGTTCAAGCTACGGCGGTCCTTCCTTATATATGGAAACTGCCCTGAAGCAGAGGTGGCTGGGAATCATTTTTTCAATCATAATCATCCTGACATATGCGGTAGGATACAATGCACTGGCCTCCTATACCCTGCAGTCAGCATTTTCCGGTTTTTCATATTACGATGAAAAGGTGACACCTGTTATTATAGGACTGATACTGGCAGTACTGTTTGCAGCCTGTGTTCTGGGAAGCGGAAAGAAGCTGGTAAAGGCAGCCACCGTCCTTGTACCGGCCATGGGAGTCATTTACATTTCCGTAGCCGTCATCATCACCATCATGCATATCGGAAGACTTCCTTCGATTATTTCGGCCATACTTGCCGATGCCTTTGATTTCAAGGCAATCCTGGGAGGTTTCGGAGGTTCATGTCTGGCATACGGTGTAAAAAGAGGTCTCTACTCCAATGAGGCCGGTATGGGATCTGCCCCTAATGCAGCGGCAAAAGCCGATGTTTCCCACCCGGTAAAACAGGGATTGGTACAGATGCTTTCGGTATTTATCGATACAATCCTTGTATGTTCCGCAACAGCATTCATGTGTCTGCTCTCCGATGTGGAGCCTTCAGCTGAAATTGCAGGTGCGGTCTATGTACAGAAAGCCCTCTATTCAAACCTCGGAAGCATAGGTCCTATATTCATTTGTATCAGCATGTCCCTTTTTGCATTCACTACCCTTTTAGGAAACTATTCCTACTGTGAGGGATGTCTCCGATATATCCTTAAACGGGAGCCAGGCAATATTACCCGTGTTCTTTTCAGGCTGGGCGCAAGCTTCATAGTCTTTGTCGGAGCTATTGTACAGATGGAACTGGCATGGGATACGGCAGACCTTTTACAGGCACTGATGGTAGTTATCAACATTCCTGTCATCGTGATTCTGGGAAATACTGCAATCAAGGCTCTTAAGGATTATACCAAGCAGAAGAAAGAGGGAATGGATCCTGTTTTCAAGGCGGAAAGCATCGGCCTGAAGGAAAAGACCGACTTCTGGAACTGAAATCCTAAATTGTGAAAAATACGATATCAAACACGCAGATACTGAAAAAACTGATCTCCTTTGCACTGCCGCTGATACTGAGCGGAATGCTGCAGCAACTCTTCAACTGGGTGGATGCCCTGATTGTGGGTAATATAATAGGAGAAAAAGCCCTGGCTTTACCTGCTGGCGGTATTTGCAATCAGGTACAAATGGAAAACAGAAAGATTATTTTAAACCTTATACCATAAAGATTCCCCGCCCTAAACCAACAGCAGGCCGGCTTCTTCCAGATCCAGCCACAGTTCGTTTTCCAGAAGGTCTTCCCTGTTTTCGGCTATTCCGCCGGGCAATGAATCCAGCCAATATTCCAGGCTCCTGTGTTCAGCTGCATGAACAGAGCTTTCATCCAGCAACCTGAAAAGCCAGTCTGCCAGCTCCTGCGGCAGTTCCTCGTAGGAAATGTCTCCCGTCTTTCCTGCAAAGCTGAGGGTTTCATTTTCAAGTACTGGCTTTGTTCCCAACCAGATGCATTTTTTCTTCAGATCCCTTTTTTTTCCTGTGCTGAGGATTGTTTTTATATAATTGGGCTTAACCTTGCACGGTATATTAAGCCATTGTGATGCAGGCATTTCCATGCTGTTTCCGAAATTGAAGTTATAGACAGCCTTGTTCAGCCCTTCCCCTATCCTGTCCAGCTGCTTAAGAGGAATTGTCTCCTTATGTCCTATGTCGTAATCGGTAAGCCTGCCCTCTTTTCCGATGATTCCTGTTACACCGAACTTTTCGGGACACCGGTATATCTCGCTGTGTACCGTAAGTCCGAAACGGTGAAAAAATACGGAATGGATAATTCTTTTCAGGAACATCTGCCGTACCACTTCCAGGGTCTGGGCAATTTCCTCAGGCTTTTCCCCGGGAAAACCGTATATCAGATAACCGTGAACCAGAATGCCTGCTTCGGCAAATGCAGCCGAAACCCGGACAATGTTTTCCACATTTGTCTTCTTGTTCATAAGCTCCAGAATCCGGTTGCAGCCCGATTCCATTCCGCCGGTAACAGCAATGCATCCGGCATGAGCCATCAAGCGCGGCAGGTCGGAGTCAAAGACCTTGTCAAACCTGATATTTCCCCACCAGATTATATCAAGACCTCTTCTTATGACTTCAAGACAGAACTCCTTGAGAACAGAGGCCGGCATGGCTTCGTCCACAAAATGAAAAGTACGGATTCCTGTCTCCTTCATGAGCTTTTCCACGCTGTCAGCCAGAAAAGCTCCTTTTTCAGCTCTGTATTCGGCAATGTAGCTGAGAGCAGTATCGCAGAAGGTGCATCCGTGATGGTAGCATCCGTGGGCCATCCTGAGCTTGAGATAAATGCGCTGGGACCAGAGAGAATGCATGGGATTGGTGGATTCCCGCAAAGTAAAGTAAGAATCCAGCGGAAGTCCCGTGTAATCGGGAACAAAAGGCTTTTTATAATCCTGAGTGTCATTTCCTGAATAACAGATCCTGTCATCTTCGAGATAAAAGGTTCTGACCAGAGAATCGGATGTGCATTTTCCGTCAAGGAAATCGGCCAGCTTCATCAAAGGCAGTTCTCCCTCATCCAGTACAAAGTAATCCGCAAACTCAAAAAGTCTTTTTTCCTTTATGTTTCTCAGACCGGTGTTTATAAATCCGCCTCCCAGAACGATCTTTATATCGGGTCTGATTTCCTTCAGAATCTGAGCAGTCTTCATGGCCATACAGAAGTTTCCCGGAAACGGAACCGAGATCCCCACAAACCGGCACCCCTCAAGATCTATTTTCCTGAGATAACCGGCAAGCCAACGGGTCAGAAGATCCTCCTCTTTCAGGAAGGAAGCCATATCATCAAAGGTCATATTGCTGCTGTCGGCAAGGGATGATGCATAGCAGGAAAGGCCGAAATTAGGCAGCACCGTGTTACGGCACAGATCGGTCAGGTCGTCAATGAACAAAGATGCAAGATGAACCGCTTCCTCGCTGCTGTCGTTCTTCAGCTCCAGGTTTTCCAGTTCATCAAAACGGGAACCCTCCGGCAGATATGTACGGGAAAGAATCCGGTGTGCAAGCTGTGGATATTTTCCCTGCAGGAATGCAATTACCGGCTCTGTTGCAGAAATATACTGTTCTTTTTTTATAAGAAACGAAACCAACGGTTCAGAAAGCTCGATTTTTCCCTCTTCAAGGGCTTTTTCTGTTTCTGCAAACAGCTCCGCAAGCCCTGTCCTTGAAAACAGCTTCAATGCAAGCCGGAGAGACAGGTCATGCTGCTCCACAGCATAGTTTTCCTGCACCAGAGCCCCTTTCAGGAAGGCAGTGGCAGGGTACGGAGAAGAAAGCTGTACAAAAGGGACTGTCAGAAGAACTATTTTTTTCTGCATATATTTTCCTTATAACATTATACCGACTGTATTTTTCCATTCAGCATACCGGGAATCGGCTTTGCACCTCTCCATTTCCGGTACAAAAACACGGTCTGTCTGCCACTGTTTTTTTATTTCTTCCGCAGATTTCCAGAAGCCTGTGGCAAGTCCGGCAAGGAATGCGGCACCTGTTACGGTGGTTTCGGTGTTTACAGGCCTGTGCACTTCGGCATCAAGCAGATCGGCCTGAAACTGCATGAGGAGATTTCCGGCGCTGGCTCCGCCGTCCACTTTAAGAATCGCCGGCTTTATTCCGGTATCCTCTGTCATGCACTCTATTTCATCCTTTACCTGGAAAGCTATGGATTCAAGAGCAGCCCTGCAAATATGAGCTTTTCCGGTGCCTCTGGAAATCCCGGTTATCACTCCTCTGGCCTTGGGATTCCAGTACGGAGCTCCAAGTCCCGTAAAAGCAGGCACCAGGATTACGCCGTCGGTATCGGGTACGGTTTCGGCAAGAATATCGCATTCCCTGGCGGAAGAGATTATGCCAAGCTCGTCCCGGAGCCATTTGATAACGGCTCCTCCCACAAAAACGCTTCCCTCCAAGGCATATTCCACCTTGCCTCCGATACTCCAGGCTACTGTTGTAAGAAGCCTGTGGGCAGATGAAAAAGGCTTGTCCCCGGTATTCATAAGAAGAAAGCAACCTGTCCCGTAGGTACATTTTACATCTCCGGCACTGAAACAAGCCTGTCCGAAAAGTGC
>JAZNLX010000208.1:0-4389 GCA_045579325.1 Spirochaetia bacterium | reverse complement strand
ACAATACTTGCGTCGGTATATCTGGAAGGTCCCTGGGTAAAATGCTGCTCGGTAAGATATTCGTTGAAAGTGAGCTTTTCTCCCGGAACCAGATTAGGCAGTTTGATGCTCTTTTCTTTAACGGCCAGGAGCTTGAGCACCTTCTGGAATCCCTTGTCCTTCACGGTGGAGGCCATTACACGGAACAGGGCATCGCCGCAGCTGATATCTGCAGTAGTCACATTAAGCACGGTGTCTGTCATCTGGGATGCAACAAAACGTTCCCAGATAATGGAATAGAGCTTGAACTGATCCGGAGTAAGGAACTGTTTTACATAATCGGGTGTATATTTGACATAGGTAGGACGGATTGCCTCGTGTGCATCCTGAGCCCTTTTGCCCACTGTATAGTTGACGCTGTTTGCAGCAAGCTGGTCGGGAAAGTTTGCCCCGATATATGCCCTGACATCATCAAGGGCCTGGGCCGAGATACGGGTGGAGTCTGTTCTCATGTATGTGATAAGACCCACACGGCTGGATCCCATGTTTATACCTTCGTAAAGCTGCTGAGCCAGCTGCATTGTCTTCTTGGATGTGAAATTAAGCCTGTTGGCCGCATCCTGCTGAAGCTTGGATGTTGTATATGGAGCTTTTGGAGGAATATGCTTTTCAGTCTGCTTGACATCGGTAACGATATAATCCTTTCCGGCAAGCTTTTTCATGAAGCTGTCTACTGCTGCCTTGTCTGCAAAAGTGAGCTTTTCCTCACCGATTCCCGCAAACTGGGCATTGAACGAAGACTTGCCTTTTCCCAGAACCACATCCAGGCTCCAGTATTCTTCCGGTACGAAATCAAGAACTTCCTGTTCCCTGTCGCAGATAAGCCTGAGAGCAACAGACTGCACACGTCCCGCAGAAAGTCCGTTTTTTACTTTTTTCCAGAGGATAGGAGAAAGATTGTAGCCGATGATTCTGTCAAGAACCCTTCTGGCCTTCTGGGCGTTTACCTTGCCCATGTCTATATCCCTTCTGGATTTAACAGCTTCCTTGATTACACCTGGTGTAATCTCGTTAAAAATGATTCTCTCGATTTTGGCCCCGATATTTTTCTTTTCGAGAGCACACTTGAGATGATATGAAATGGCTTCTCCCTCACGGTCATTATCGGAAGCCAGGAGCACTGTGTCTGCCTTGGCAGCCTTCTTTTCAAGCTCCTTGAGGATGTTTGCCTTTCCGCGTACTGTTATATATTCCGGTTCGAAATTGTTTTCCGGATCGATTGCAATTCTTGATTTTGGCAGATCTATGAGATGCCCCACCGAAGCCTCGACCGAATAACCGCGACCGAGATAATGTTCAATAGTTTTAGCCTTGGCAGGAGACTCTACGATAAGCAATGTTGTCTTTCTGTTCTTTTCTGATGTCTTAGCCATAAACTGACCCCTTTCTGAAAAAATAAGTACCGCGGTAACAGACCGCAGTGCCCTTGATTTCGCACTCTGCCAGGAGCTTATGTTCCTCCGGCCCCGATGCTTCCCTGCTGTATTCCGGAACCGGGACTTCCCAGCCCATTTCCCTTACAAGCTCCACCGGGGACGAAAAACAGGGTGCCCCGTCCCTGCAAAGTGCCAGCCCTCCGCTTCCGTCTCCGGAAACCAGGCCTGTCTCATGTATAAAAACCTCACGGCCTTGTTCTGCCGCAAAATCAGCCGTTATAAGGGCACCCGACCTTTCGGGGGCCCGGATTACGGCCACGGCAGCAGAAATGCCGCTTATAATCCTGTTACGCAAGGGAAAAGTATACCTTGAGCCTCTGACTCCGGGTTCGAATTCGCTGAAAATACAGCCCCCTTCATCAAGCAGCCTGTAGGCAAGCTTCCTGTTCTCCTGCGGATAGACTGAATCAATCCCGTTTCCCAGTACCGCTATTCCCTTTATACCGGAATCCATATTACCAAGATGCGCTTCCCTGTCAATGCCCCTTGCCAGTCCCGATACCACGGAAACTCCGTTTACCCCCAGGCCGAAGCCTGTATCGTAGGCTGCACCGAGAGCAGCACCGCCGGCAAATCTGGTACCCACCACAGCTACAGTCTTATCATAGCTTTCCGGCAGATTTCCTCTGTAAAAAAGCACCGGCGGAGGATTGTATATCTCCTTCAGCCTGAAGGGATACCCGGAATCAAAAACCGATACGAAGCCGATTCCCCCTCTTTCAATGCTCTTTATTTCCTCATCGCTTTTCCTGAAGGCATTTTCAATCAGCGGATGATTCTTTACAAAATATCCTGCTATGATTTCCTTCAGCGAAGATACGGAAATCTCTCTGCCCACCTCTTTTTCCAGGATGCTGAGCAGGGAGATCTTTTCTGTTGTCCTGACCCCTTTCAGATTCCTGATGACAAAAGCCAGATAATCCCTGTTTTCCATATCTTTTCCTCCGACAATCAACTATAACTGCCGCAATGTACTTTCCGCTTCATCCTCCCGGGTGATTTTCATCATAATATCTGCGCAGATCGCTTCTGTTCAGATGGGTGTAGATCTGTGTGGTGGAAATATCCGAATGTCCCAGCATTTCCTGAACAGACCTGAGATCCGCACCGTTTCGGAGAAGATGGGTTGCAAACGAATGCCTGAGAGTATGAACTTTTCCCTCCATGTCTGCATTTCTGGTTATTTCCTTGAACTTTTTCCAGATGCCCTTTCTTCCTATCTTTTCCCCGAAGCAGTTTATAAAAAGATATTCAGACTGCTTCTCCTTGAGAAGGCTTTTTCTGCCTGTCTCCATATATTTCTTTATCCAGTAAAGAGAAACTTCTCCTAAAGGAACTACTCTTTCTTTGCTTCCCTTGCCAAAGACCCGTACCAGTCCTTCCTCTTCGTAAATGTCGGAGCACCTGAGATCCGCAACTTCGGATATCCTGAGCCCGCAGGAATAGATTACCTCGAAAAGGGCCCTGTCCCTGATGCCGGCCGGTTTGGTCATGTCTATACCGGCAAAGAAGGATTCTATCTCGCTGCTGCTGAAAACCTTGGGGAGGGTATGGCTGCCTTTCGGCATGTCAAGCAGTGTCACGGGATTTTCCTTCCGTACATCCTCCAGCTGGAGAAACCGGAAAAGGGACCTGAGGGAGCTCATGATTCTGGAAACTGTCCTTGCGGAAAGAGTGTCCTTTTCTGTTCTGAATTTTATGTAATCCTCGATATCTCCCGAAGAAATATCCGGCAGCGACTGCCCCTTTTCCGCGATATAATCGAAAAACATACCTGTTTCCCGTCTGTATACCTCGACTGTTGCGGCAGAAAGATTAAGTTCTCCGATAAGGTAATCTTCGTAGCTTCCGGCAGTTTCTTTCAGGTTCATCATCTGAGTCCTTTTCTCATTTCCCTCATTCTGTCGCCGATTCTGTAGATTGCAGGAGTATCTATGTCCTTTTCCCTGTTTGCGGCAAACTGTTTTCTAGGCTGAACCGGTTCCGGTTCGGGAACATATACCGGTCTGCTTTTCTGTGTTTCAGGTTCGGGAATCGGTTCCGGTTCGAGTTCAGGTTCGGGTTCATGTTCAGATACTGTTTCAGGTTCGGCAACTGCTTCAGGTTCCGGAGTGATCACATTATGGTTCTTTCCCTTGCACCCTGTGGCAATGATAGTAACTTCCACGCTGTCACTCATGGATTCCACTTCACGCTGTCCGAATATGATATGCGCATTTTCATCTGCCCTTGCGTAAACCAGATCCAGGATCTTTTCTGTTTCCCTGGTGGTAAGGTCCGGACCGCTGGTAATGTTCAGCAGAATATCCGATGCTCCGTCTATGGATGAATCCTGGAGCAGCTTGTTGCTTACGGCATTGTTTACTGCTTCCTCGGCACGGTTTTCCCCTTTCCCTACTCCGATACCCATTACAGTTTCGCCTTTGTCCTTCATTATTGTCCTGACATCGGCAAAGTCCAGGTTGATGATTCCGGTACCTGTAATAAGGTTTGTGATTCCGAGAATACTCTGTCTGAGTGTATCGTCTGCTATCCTGAAAGCTTCAGGCAGGGTTGTTTTTTCATCAAGCCTTCTGAAAAGGTTTTCGTTGGGAATAACGATAAGTGTATCCACATTCTCGCGGAGCTTCTTGATTCCTTCCGCCGCATAATTTGCTTTTACCTTTCCCTCTACCCTGAACGGAGTGGTAACCACGGCAACTGTGAGGATTCCCATATCCTTGGCCAGCTTTGCAATTACGGGAGCTCCGCCGGTTCCTGTACCTCCGCCCATTCCCGCAGTAATGAAAACCATGTCGGTTCCCTCGAGAAGAGCATTGATTATTTCCTTATCCTCTATGGCAGCCTTTTCACCTACCTCCGGGCGTCCGCCGGCTCCCAGACCGTGAGTAAGCTTGGTTCCGAGAACAATCTT
>JAZNLX010000207.1:0-4148 GCA_045579325.1 Spirochaetia bacterium | reverse complement strand
TCAGACAGCTGGTATCATTTGTAGAGAACAGGGTAAAGGAATCCCTGGGATTTACCCTGGAGAGGGAAATAATTTACGTTGAATGAGGGGAAATCAACGATGGCAACACTTGAGTCAATCAAGGAATATCTTGAAATCTTCAATCAGACTGACCTGAAGAACAATCTCAGCCAGATCACTACCCAGGATCTTATCGAGAACTGGGAGATGCTGACCGAGGAAGAGGGAAGGATTATCTTCAGACAGCTTCCTCTTGATATGAAGATTGACCTCATGAACTCCCTGTCAGCAAAGGATCAGGAAGCCATAATCAGAGACCTCACCGACGGCGGATTCCCGGGAATCAAACAGTTCCTCAAGGAGATGGAGCCGGATGACCTTGTCGATATTATCCAGTGTGCCACCCCCGATGTCCGCAAATCCGTATGGGAAAACCTCAGCGAAGAAGTAAAGCGGGAGATGATATTCCTGCTTAAGTTTGACGAGGATGATGCTGCCGGTCTCATGACACCGCGCTATATTGCCATCCGATCCAACATTACCGTAAACCAGGCTGTCAAGTTTATCAGAAGCCAGAAAACCAAGGATGTGGAAACACCGTACATCATCTACGTAGTAGACCAGTTCAGGCGTCTTATCGGTGTACTTTCCCTGAGAGAGCTTCTGGAATCTGACGACAGCGAGACCATCAAGGATATAATGACTACGGATGTCATTTCCGTAAACGAGAAGACAGACCAGGAAGAAACTGCAAAAATCCTTACCACATACGGCTTTCTTGCCCTTCCTGTTGTGGATGACGACAACGAGCTTCTGGGTATTGTAACATTCGACGATATTATCGACGTTATTGAGGAAGAGCAGACAGAGGATATTTATAAGATGGGAGCCATCAGCGGTAAGGTAGTCCCATATCTTGATACTTCAATTCTGGGAATGGTAAAGAAAAGAGTCCCTTGGCTGGTAATTCTCCTTTTCCTGGGAACCGTAACCACAAACGTACTGTCTCACTACGAGTCCATAGTAATGGGTGCGGCGTTCCTGTTCATCTTCATGCCGGTAATCACCCAGACCGGAGGAAATGTCAGCAACCAGTCATCAGCCCTCATGATCCGCGGTCTTGCCACCGGGGAGATTTCCACGGGCGATACCCTGCGTATCCTTTTGCGGGAAATGGCTATAGGGCTTATAATGGGTATAATCACAGGCGCCGCAATCTTTCTCAGAGGTATACTGTTTCCGCCTGAGATTACCGTGTTCCAGGCTTTTGCCATATCCATGTCTCTTTGCTTCGTGGTCATATTCTCAGGCATAGTAGGGGCCCTTGCTCCTCTGTTCATCCATAAGCTAGGAATGGACCCTACAGTCATGTCCGGACCTCTGCTTTCAACAGTCATCGACGTATGCGGACTCTCCATTTATTTTGAATTGGCAAGGCTTTTCCTCCGCTGAATTATTTACAAAAATTTATTTCTTAAAAGGCTTTCATATTTTTATTCTTTATTGTATAACAATTCTATTATATTTATTTGTTTGAGGAGAATAAAACAATGTTAAAGGTAGGTTTTGTCGGGTATCGCGGCATGGTCGGGTCCGTTCTCATGCAGAGAATGGTTGAAGAAGGTGATTTCTGTGGTTTCGAGAAGGTTTTCTTTTCCACATCACAGGCTGGAAAGAATGACAGATATGCAGGCGGTGAAACGGGAATTCTTGCAGATGCATTTGATATCAGTAAACTCAAACAGATGGATATCATAGTTACGTGTCAGGGTGGAAGCTATACAGAAAAAGTTTATCCTGAACTCATGGCTTCCGGCTGGAAGGGGTACTGGATTGATGCCGCTTCCACACTCAGAATGGAAAAGGACAGTATCATTGTTCTGGATCCTGTAAACCGTCACGTAATTGACAAGGGACTCAGCGAAGGAATCAGATGCTTTGTAGGGGGAAACTGTACAGTCAGCCTCATGCTTATGGGAATCGGTTCCCTTTTTGCAAACAATCTTGTGGAATGGCTTACAAGCATGACATATCAGGCATCATCCGGTGCGGGAGCCAAGAACATGAAGGAGCTTCTTGCCCAGATGAACTATCTCGGACATGCGGCAGGAGAGGCAGTATACGATCCCGCTTCCGCAATCCTTGATGTGGACAGAAGCGTTACAGCAGCCATGAGATCCGAAGGAATGCCTGTAGACAATTTCAAGGTTCCTCTTGCTGGAAGCGTTATTCCTTGGATCGACAAAAAGCTTGAAAGCGGACAGTCAAGAGAGGAGTGGAAGGGAATTGCAGAAACAAACAAGATTCTCCAGACTTCAAAGATTATCCCTATCGACGGTCTCTGTGTAAGAATCGGTGCCATGAGATGCCACAGCCAGGCTATTACAGTAAAGCTCAACAAGGATGTTCCGCTTGATGAAATCTATGGAATGATCCAGGCTTCCAACGAATGGGTTAAGGTAGTTCCTAACGAAGTTGAAGATACAATCAGATATCTTACACCTGCAGCTGTTTCAGGTACACTCACAGTTCCTGTAGGAAGAATCAGGAAGATGAACCTGGGTCCTGAATACCTTGCTCTGTTCACAGTAGGTGACCAGCTTCTCTGGGGTGCTGCAGAGCCTATCCGCAGAATGCTTAAGATTGCCCTGGAATATCTGGGCTGATATTTTATTCAACGGCTTCGATCAGGAAACTTACCGGTCTGAAGCCGTCATTACATGAAATCATGGCTGAATGGGGATTCTTCATCCAGCCGTCATAAAAATTTCCCCCGCCGTTACACAGTTCCTTTACAAAGCTTTCCATGGTTTCCCATGCACTCTGACACAGTCCTTCAGGTTTTTCACCGTTGACGGAAACAAAAACCGAGCCTGTTTCCATATCGCAGGGAGTTTCCAGAAAATTTTCATACTTTTCAGACAGATCGGGATACGATGCCTTTCTCATTACCGTAATTCTGCAGTTTTTCATTGCATTATATTTTACAAGATGATTATAATATTTTTAAGAGGTAATTTATGAATATTTTGATTTTGAACGGAAGTCCCAGACCTGAAGGAAATACTGCCGCTCTGGTAAAGGGTTTTAAGGAAGGGGCAGTTTCCAAAGGGCATGAGGTAAAGGTGATAAATGTAGGCAATCTGAAGATAAACGGATGCGTGGCCTGTGAATACTGCCACGAGAAAGGAAACGGGAAATGTGTTTTTGAGGATGACATGAAGCCTGTATACGATGCCCTCGATACAGCGGACGTGGTTGTGTTTGCCAGTCCTGTATATTACTGGGGATTCAGCGGCCAGCTTCAGTCTGCCATTACCAGATTCTACGCGCCGAATGTTCCTAAGGCCCGTAAATATGCACTGTTGCTCAGTTCCCAGTCTCCGGGAGTATACGACGGAATCATTTCCCAGTATCGGTCCATGCTGGGCTATTTCGGAGCCGAAAATGCGGGTATAGTTACTGCAGCCGGAGATGAGAACAAATCTCCTGCCAAAATAAAAGAGGCCTGCACGCTGGGCGCAGGCCTCTGAAACTGATCTGATCTGTATCAGATTTCCGGGTGGCGGTCAAAGAAATCCTTTGTGTATTTTGCAACAACTCCGCTCAGGACTATAAGCGAAACACAGTTTGGAATAGCCATGAGGCCGTTGAAAATATCCGCAATTGTGAAAACTGCATTTACGGTGAAGAAAGGTCCGATTGCAACAGCCATGATAAAGAGCCATCTGAAAACCAGAACCGGTCCCATTTTTCCTTTTGTCAGGTATTCAAGACATTTTTCGCAGTAATAATCCCATCCGAGAATGGTTGTGAAAGCAAAGAACATGAGACACAGCATAAGGAAGAACTGAAGACTCTGACCGTCTCCTCCGAGGTTTCTTGCAAAAGCGGCTGAAGTAAGAGCTACTCCCATGAGCCCTTTTCCGCCGAGAGCTTCGGATGTCCAGAGATCTGCTCCGCCGATAACGATTGCAAGACCTGTCATTGTACAGATGATAAGTGTATCGATAACTGTTCCGGTCATGTTTACAAGACCCTGTTCAACAGGTTCGTCTGTCTGTACTGCTGATGCAGCGATAGGTGCGGAACCGAAGTCGGAGGCCAAGCGGTCTTAGGAAGACAACTCTGCCTTTCAACTCCTTGGC
>JAZNLX010000206.1:0-4146 GCA_045579325.1 Spirochaetia bacterium | reverse complement strand
TTTAATCAGTATAAAAATGTGATTGTATTAAAGAAGGCTGTAGATAAGCTCATTGAGAAATGGAATGAGAATGGGATTAAAATGTGCATTGCCACAGCCACGGACCGTCCTTACGTGGAGGCAGCCCTGGAAAAATGCGGCATAGGGAAATATTTCCAGGAAATCCTTACCTGCACCGAGGTGGGACACGGCAAAGATGAGCCCCACATATTCAGGCTGGCTCTGGAAAAGCTGGGAACAGACCGGGAAAACACACTGATTTTCGAGGATTCCTGCTATGCGGTGCTGACTGCAGTCAAGGATGGATTCAGAGTGGCGGGAGTCTACGATTCCATGGAAAAAAGAGACGTAGAATTAAAGGAAGCGGCAGAATTTTACTTTAACGGATTCGGGGAGATACCCGAAAGCCTGATTACAGAACAGAACAATAAGGGGAAAACATGAAAACAGCATTAACTATAGCAGGGAGCGACTGCAGCGGAGGAGCCGGTATCCAGGCCGACCTTAAAACCATGACCATGAACGGAGTATACGGCATGAGCGCCGTCACTGCCCTTACAGCCCAGAACACCACCGGTGTATCGGCCATCATGGAGGTCACACCCGGTTTTATGGCAGAACAGATAGACATGGTTTTCAAGGATATCCCTCCTCAGGCGGTAAAGATCGGCATGGTGGCAAATGCAGCCCTTATAAAGGTCATTGCAGAAAGACTCCGTTTCCACGGGGCAGCGAACATTGTGGTGGATCCTGTCATGGTGGCTACCAGCGGTTCAAGCCTTCTGGAGTCGGATGCGGTAAGTACCATGAAAAAGGAGCTTCTCCCCCTGGCAGACCTGGTTACCCCGAATATCCCGGAGGCAGAGATCCTTTCGGGCATGAGCATAAAGAACAAGGAAGATATGGAAAAAGCGGCTGAAAAAATAGCTATGGAAAACAGCTGCGCCGTCCTGCTGAAGGGGGGACACAGCATAAGCGATGCGGACGACCTCCTCTATGCCGGCGGAAAGAAGAGCTGGTTCAGGGGGCGCAGGATAGACAATCCCAATACCCACGGTACCGGCTGTACATTATCCAGTGCCATAGCCTCAAACCTGGCCAAAGGATATTCCATGGAGGAGGCGGTACAGCGTTCCAAGGACTACATCTCCGATGCCCTTTCTGCCATGCTGGATCTGGGAGCCGGATCAGGTCCCATGAATCATCTTTTTGACCTTAAAGGAAAGTACGGCGAGGAGAAAAAATGAGTACGGTAAAAAGACTTTTAAGTGCTGCATCAGACATATGGGAAAGCTACAACCGGCATCCGTTTGTAAAAGGGATAGAGGACGGAACCCTGGACAGGGAAAAATTCCGTTTTTACATAATACAGGATTATCTTTATCTGGAGGATTATGCCAAGACCTTCGCTGTAGGGGTGGCAAAAGCAAAAAGCCTGAGGACAGCAAACCTTTTTGCAAAGTATATTTCAGTTATGAACGGAGAGCTGGATGTCCACAAAGGTTATATGGCCCTTCTCGGGGTGACTCAGGAGGAGATTGATTCCGCAAGGCGTTCCCTGGACAACCTTTCCTATACCTCATACATGCTGAGGGTGGCCTACGAGGAGGGAGAAGCAGAAATACTGGCCGCAATCCTCTCCTGTGCCTACAGCTATGAAATCATTGCAGAAAATATCGTGAAAAACAATCCTGCATCCGTCAATGATGAATTTTACGGGGATTGGATCAAGGGGTATGCCTCTGAAGAGTATGCGGCAGAAAACACCATACTTCTGGAGGAAATGGACCGGGTATCCGAAAACTATACAGAAAAACAGATACAACATCTTATCGATATCTTTATTGCATGTTCCCGCTATGAGCTGGCGTTTTGGGAAATGTCCTGGAGAACCGCTCCATGAAAAAACGTTGTGTAATAGTGGGCGGGGCTCCGGTGGAAAACTATGCAAGACTTAAAAAGGAGCTGCGGAGCGATGATTTTGTAATCTACTGCGACTGCGGGCTTAAGCATGAAACGGGACTTGACCGGAGACCGGACCTTATAGTGGGGGATTTCGATTCCCACACCAGGCCCGAAACAGAGACCGAAACCATAGTTCTCCCCTGCGAAAAAGATGACACCGACACTGTCTTTGCCGTGAAGGAGGGGATGAAACGGGGTTTTTCAGACTTCCTGCTGATGGGGGTTATCGGAGCCAGGCTGGATCATTCCCTGGGCAATGTGGCCATACTCGGCATGCTGGACAAGGCAGGCTGCCGGGGCAGGATCATGGACGACTATTCGGAAATGGAGACTGTATCTGCCTCCCCTGCCATTGTGGAGGATTCCTTTTCATACTTTTCCCTGCTGAACATAAGCGGAGAAGCGGCAGAAATAGACATCACCGGGGCCAAATACAACCTGTCGGGGGGAGAAATCACCTGTGACTATCCCTACGGAATAAGCAATGAGGTACTTCCCGGACACAGGGCACAGATAAAAGTGGGAAGGGGATCCCTCCTTTTGATAAAAGTTTATTAAAAATATATTTACTGTTTAAAAGTTTCAAGTTATAGTTATACAAAGAAATATTTTGGAGGATCAAATGGGATTTTTTGAAGATCACCTTAAAGATACAGACCCTGAAGTCTGGGCTGCAATCGAAGCTGAAAAAGCCAGACAGAACCACAACATCGAGCTTATCGCATCAGAGAACAACGTTTCCATGGCAGTTCTTGAAGCAGACGGCTGTGTAATGACAAACAAGTATGCAGAAGGCTATCCTACAAAGCGCTATTACGGCGGATGCGAATGTGTGGATGTGGCAGAAGAGCTTGCAAGAGAAAGAGCAAAGAAGCTTTTCGGATGTGAATATGCCAACGTACAGCCTCATTCAGGTGCTCAGGCAAACATGGCAGTTCAGTTTGCAATCCTCAAGCCGGGCGATACAGTCATGGGTATGAATCTTGCTCACGGCGGACATCTTTCCCACGGTTCCCCGGTAAACTTCTCAGGTACATATTTCAACATCGTTCCTTACGGAGTAGATGAAACAGGATATATCGATTATGCCAAGGTAAGGGAGATTGCCCTTGAGTGCAAGCCTAAGATGATCATCGCAGGTGCTTCCGCATACCCAAGAGAAATCGATTTCAAGAAATTCAGGGAAATCGCAGACGAAGTGGGTGCAGTTCTCATGGTGGACATGGCACACATCGCAGGTCTGGTAGCAGCAGGTCTCCATCAGAGCCCAATCCCTTATGCTCACGTAGTAACCACAACCACACACAAGACACTCAGAGGTCCAAGAGGCGGTATGATCCTGGCAACACAGGAAGCTGCAGACACATTCAAGTTCAACAAGTGTGTATTCCCCGGTATCCAGGGGGGTCCTCTCATGCATATCGTGGCAGCAAAGGCAGTAGCTTTTGGCGAATGTCTCAAGCCTGAATTCAAGGAATATGCTGCACAGGTAAAGAAAAACGCACAGGTTCTGGCAGAAGAGCTTCTCAAGGCAGGATTTGCCCTGGTATCCGGCGGAACAGACAACCACCTCATGCTGGTTGACGTATCAGTTCTCGGACTTACAGGAAAGGCTGTTGAACAGGCTCTGGACAAGGCAGGAATCAGCGTAAACAAGAACTCCATTCCGTTCGACAAGCAGAAGCCTACTATCACAAGCGGTATCAGAATCGGTACACCTTCCGTAACCACAAGAGGAATGAAGGAAGCTGAAATGGTACAGATTGCTGCATTCATCAAGAGAGCTTGCGACAATATCGACAACGATGCTGCATTGGAAGAACTCAAGCAGGAAGTTTACGCTTTTACAGCCAAGTTCCCTATGTATAAATAATATTTGACGGATATAAATTTACATATTATATTTTTTATAAGGAGTAAAAAATGGCAAACAAATACGCAGGTACAAAAACCGAACAGAATCTCTGGGCTGCATTTGCAGGAGAAAGCCAGGCTAGAAATAAATATACATATTTTGCATCAATCGCCAAGAAAGAGGGCTACGAACAGATTTCTGCCCTTTTCGAAAAAACAGCAAACAACGAAAAAGAGCATGCAAAACTCTGGTTCAAGGAACTTGAAGGAATCGGCGACACAGCTGCAAACCTGGAAGCTGCTGCAGACGGCGAAAACTATGAATGG
>JAZNLX010000205.1:0-2626 GCA_045579325.1 Spirochaetia bacterium | reverse complement strand
TATTCCTCCAGCTTCTTCATGTCAGGTCCCTTGAGATAGAAGTCGATAGGGGAGCTGCTTGGTCCGTTGGCTGCGGAACCTGCTCTGATTACCGCACCCGGAAGGTCAGAAAGATCCTTGGTAATCATACCTGCCATCTGGGATGTGGAGTAAGGTCTATCCTGCTTAGGAACCAGGGAAAGTGTGATCTTGGCTACGTTTACACCTGTATCCAGGAAGGAAAGTCTTCCGATAGTGGTAGTTCCCTGATCGATGTAATCTGTATATTTCCTGAGTCTTTCCTCTACAGTTTCGGTAAAATGGGTTGTGGCTTCAAGGTCTGTACCCTTTGCCAGCTCCATCTCTATCTCTATTTTTCCTTCGTCCATGTCCGGCATGAATTCGAAAGGAATATACTTAAAGCAGTACATGGATACTACAAACATGGCAAAAGAGAAGAGAATCACAAGGAAACACCTTTTCTTGTTTTTGAGAATCTTTTCAACCTGCTTCCTGTAGCCGGCTTCCCAGGATTTGAACATTGCTTCCAGCTTGTCTCCGATCGGATGCTTTCTTGTATCCTTTTCCGGGAGGATATAGGCTGCCAGCATAGGGGTGAGTGTAAATGCAATGAAAAGAGAGAACAGTGTTGCAAAAACTACAGCCAGGGCAAACTCTGCCAGGAACTGGCCGATGATACTGTTCATGGTTCCGAGCGGAAGGAATACCGCAACGTTGGTCAGTGCCGATGCCAGTACCGCCACCGCAATTTCAGTAGTTCCCTTTGAAGCCGCAACTTTGCCCGGCTCTCCCAGCTCCTTGTGTCTGAAGATGTTTTCCAGGATAACTACCGAGTTCATTACCAGTACACCTACTGCTGTGGAAAGTCCCATAAGAGACATGATGTTGAGGGAATATCCCATGATCTTCATGGTGATGAATGTAGGGATAATGGAAATAGGCATTGTAATGGCTACAATGATTGTAGACCTGAAGGAATGGAGGAAGAAAAGGAGAATAACAGCTGTAAACACGATACCCAGGATGATGTTTGACATGGTGTCGTCAATGGATCTCTGTGTAACAGATGCTTCTTCCGCTGTAATGTAGAGGTTTACGCCGGACGGAAGCTCCCGTGAGATATCCTTGATAACCTTCTCGATTCCTCTGTAGATTTCTACCGCATTACCTTCCGAAGTCTTTGAGATTTCGAAAAGGATGGCATTATCGTTTCTTATGTCTTCCTTGAAATTGAAATAGATGGTTCTTTCCCTGGCCTTCTCATGGGAGTCGGTTACGGTTGCCACATCCTTGATTTTCTTGAATCCCTTTCCGGTAGGTATTTCAAGTTCTCCCACTGCATCGGTGGTCTTGAATTCACCGTCAAACTTTACGGAATATTCCTGTCCGTTGTTATGGAAAGTTCCTGTAGGGAGGTTTATGTTGGATGCAGCCAGGATATTGTTTACCTGTACCAGAGAAATCAGGTTCTGAAATACTACCTTGTTGTCAAATTCCACGTGGATTTCTCTTTCGAGTCCACCTGTGAGAGTTGTTTCACCTACACCGTTTACCTGTGAGAAAAGGTTCTTGATTTTCTTGTCTGCCAGCTCATAAAGCTCTGTCATGGAGATCTGGTTGCTGTCTCCGGCCAGAAGAACGTTTACGATAGGGAGTTCGTTGATGTTGATCTTGATGATTTCAGGGGGTTCCGCTCCTTCAGGAAGGTCGCCGAGTATGTTGTCAACCTTGTTGGTGGTTTCCTGGACGGCCGTGTCCTGGTCTTTTCCCATCTCAAATTCCAGCAGTATCAGCGCCACGTTTTCAAGGGAATAGGAGGTTATCTGCTCCAGTCCGCTTATCATGGAAACCGCATCCTCTACCTTTTTGGTAATCTGGGATTCTATAAGGTCAGGGGAGGCACCGGTATACTGAACCTGCACTACGACATAAGGGAGTTCAACCGACGGTGTGATGTTTGTCGGGAGTGTTGTAAACGCCAGGAACCCGAACAGAATGAGTGCCACGATTACCATGGACATGAGTACAGGGCGTTTAATGGATAATTCAGCAATATTCATTGGTGATTACTCCTGATTCGCAATCTTGATCAAGGTTCCGTCGGAAACATTCCTGTTTCCGTCTGTTATGAGAGCATCTCCGAACTTCAGTCCGCTGACAATCTCCACCTGAGTTCTGAAACTCTTTCCGGTAACAATCTGCTTTTTTACCGCTTTGTTGTCCTGAGCCAGGAATACATATGCCGCATTGCCCTGGAAAATGATGTTTTTTCTTTCAAGGACAACTATATTCTGCTTTTCGTATGTTACCAGAGTAATCTTTGCATTTACACCGCTGGGAATAATGTTTCCGTTGTTCACGAATTCAATTACCGCACCGAAAGCCTGTCTGTCAGGATTCACTGCCATGTCCAGCTGAACAATCTTTCCCTCGATGGTGTTTCCTTCCCATGTGGCAATGGCAGTATCTCCCTGCTTTACAGAGCTGATATCCTTTTCCTGGATCCAGATCCTGCTCTTGAGCCTGCTGATATCGGAAACAGCAAAGAGAACATTGCCCTTTTTCACATCCTCGGTTTCTGTCACTTCCATTCTGGTGATGATTCCGCTGATAGGAGCAGATACAT
>JAZNLX010000204.1:0-6905 GCA_045579325.1 Spirochaetia bacterium | reverse complement strand
CCGGTCATGATGCGTCTGCAGAACAGCCTGACCGGATACGAACCGATGATTCCGCCGGTGATGAAAAGCATCTACGAAGCCCTGGGCGATACCGGCGGCGGGGATATCCCGGTAGAAGGCATGAACCGGCTGCTGGGATATCCCGAAATCACCGACCTCGATCAGCTGCGCAGTCTGCTGGGCCTGATGGAGCGCAAGGAGGATATTCTGGACGTGGTATCCCAGTCGGATGCCAATTCGGTGAACATTTATATCGGAAATGAAAATGCAGTGGACATCATGCGCCATTCTTCCTTCATTTTCAGAACCATCGGCAGCGGCGGCCATATCGTTGGCGCCATCGGGGTAATCGGCCCCTGCCGGATGGATTATTCCCGGGTGGTCACCACCGTGGAATATATCCTTACAGACTGATGTAAAGAAAAACATTGACTATTGACTTTCTGCTTCTGACTCTGTCGGATTGCGTAATGATTCAAGGTAAGATGGAATAACTGATTTAATTGGTAATACAAAACGGTTTTCGGACTCTTTGGACCATTGAACCTGAAACACATCTCCGTCAATCTGGTCAAGCATTATAAAGTTATACATATTTTTAGTTGGGAACAGAGTGTATCTGCCGATTTTTTTGGGTTTACAATACAGTTCAGCTATATCAATGTTGCTCAATACACATTCAAAACGATAACCGTCTTCTTCTTTTACTGAATATTGTACCTGCCATATCTGACCGGTAACTGTATCAAGCTTCAGAAAAGTCCACATGTTTTGTGTAGGAAAAAGCCTGTAGTTGACTTCTGTATTCTGTGAAGGCTCTGAAAAAGGTGCTTCAGCCAATAAATTCATTGAACAAAAGAAATAAAACTGTGGCAAGAAAAAATTTTTTCATATAAGAATTATAAACTGCAAAATATATTTTTACAATAAAAAAAGACTCTGCCGGAGCAATGTCTTTATCCCGTCAGTCATCATTTCCGCTGAGAAATCTGTATTTGGCGATTCCCAGGGTTTCATAGACCTCGTCGGCATCGAATTCTCCGCAGCATGACTCACTGGCCAGGAACACGGCCAGGGTTCTCCAGTCTGTTCCCATGTCAACCACATCGAAATCGTCATAGATGATTACATTGTCCTCAGGAACAATGCTTCCTTCTTCCGGATCTTCAAGGTTTTCTCGGACGCATTTGTTAGAATAAGTTCCGGAGCAGATATGCCAGGCAGTGTTACATGTTTCAAAACATTCTTCCCTGTCTTCAAGTACATAGAAAAAGTCTGATTTCAATTCGGTGATGTTTACCGCTTCCTCATCCATTTCACCATCAATCCATGGCCCCACCAGAACCTGTGCATCCTTGAACTTTTCGTCTGCAGCACATTCTTCGGCAACCTGAATTGCTTTGATTAAGGCCTCCTGGAAGTTGTCAAAAGGGAAACCTTTCCTGTGTCCTTTATTTATTCTGAGTACCAGATATTCGCTGTCATCGTACATTTTATTCCTCCTTATTCTTTTTTTCATCATCTGCTTCTTCTCTTTCGCCGTAAAGGCGTTCCAGTATAGAAGCAGCTGTGCCAAAGAAGTCTTCATAAAGTTGTTTTCTGAGCTCTGGGTCTTTTTCTGCAACTTTGTCAAAGAGTTCAATAATTCTTCTTGTTTCATCGTCAAAAGTTTCCAGATCGGAGTCTGTAGTCGGAATTTTCTTTCCGTCGCCGGAAAAACCGAAATTTTCCAGGAACCGGCTGTATGAAATATATTCTTCCTCCGGCCATATGAAAACCTTGTCTGTATTGATTGTGATGTCGGATATATCAAAGGAAAAATGATCCGGGCATACAAAGTTTGCCATAAACTTGAAAAACGGTAATAAATCCTCATCCCCTTTGTTCACTTCAAAGGGATCTCTATAGTTGTCTATACATAAGGTTATGCTTTTTTCCATCTTATCCCAGAACAGATAGTCATCGATCTGTCTGACCTGAGGTAAAAAGGTGCTTTCTTCGGTTTTATGTCCGTAAACGAATCCGTCCACATTGGTTAAGCTTAGATAAATTTCGTTTCCTTTGTTATCCGATACTTTGAGTTCACATATTGGTGGTCCCGGATGCCATCCGGAGCAGGACATGCCGCCGTCTGCCATTCCGTAGCTGATGGATTCAACTGTGTATTTTTCAGAAGCCATTTTCTCTCCTTTGACTACATTATAACACGGGGCTGTGTCATAGAGTGATACAGGGTGAAAAATATTTGGGTAATTTTTTAATTGGAATTTTAGATTGCCCTTGCTCGGCGCTGTGCGGGTTTCAAGTCCTTCCGTAATATGGACAAAAAAAAGACCAGCATGAAGCTGGCCTGTTTTTTTGCCCGAAAGAGGACTTGAACCTCCATGACCGTGAAGTCACTAGAACCTGAATCTAGCGTGTCTACCAATTTCACCATTCGGGCTTATTGCTTATCATAATAATCATAATAAAGGATGGCCCCATTTGTCAATAAATTAACTTGTTTATTTCGGTATAAAATGATATTTTAAAGTTAAGGGAGATATTTTGGGGCTTAAAGTTTTATTCATCGGAGAAATTGTAGGCAAGTCGGGTGTGTTCTGCATCAAGAAGCTTCTTAACGAGGTAAAGCAGGAACACGGCGTGGATTTTGTCATTGCTGCCAGCGAAGGTACTACCGGCGGTTTCGGTATAGGCAGGGCTCATTCCGTATATCTGAGAAAGCTTGGTATCGATGTCCTTACTTCCGGAGAAAAGATTTTCTTCAAGAAGGATATTGTGGAGCATCTTCCCAAGGCTCCGTGGCATCTCAGGCCTGTGAACTTTCCTTACGGATGTCCGGGACGCGGATGGAGAATCTATACTGTCGGCGATACAAAGATTGCTGTTATCAATATTCTGGGCAATTCCGGCTTCAACCGTACCCATCTCAATAACCCATTTATCATCCTTCCCGAAATAGTGGCCAAGGCCAAGGAGGAGACTCCGGTGGTCATAGTGGATTTCCATGCTTCCACCACAGCCGAGAAAAAGACCATGTTCTTCCATATGGACGGCAAGGTAAGTGCGGTGATCGGTACCCATACCAAGGCTCTTTCCGCAGACGAGAAGGTGCTTCCGGGGGGAACTGCCGTTATCTGCGATTCGGGGCGTACGGGCAGTCTCAATTCCGTAGGGGGACTGGATCCTGAAATAGAGATCAGGAAATATATCACACAGCTTCCTGAAAGATCCCGCGAGTGCTGGGAGAATCTGGAGCTGCAGGGTGTAATCATAGATATTGACAAAGCTACCGGCAAGGCTCTTTCCATAGAACGGGTCAGAAAGAGCTGCAGACTGGAGGAAGGAGAGTCCATAGATGTATGAAAGCGGTGTGGTTCAGAGTGTATCGGGCAAGGTTGTTCAGGTAAAATGCGGAACTCCAAGTTCCTGTCATTCATGCAAATCCCCTTTGTGCAGCAGAAAGGACCGTATCATTCCGGCCAGAAATGCAGGCAATTTTTCTCTTGAACCGGGAGACGAGGTAGAATTCTTCATTGCTCCGGGAAAGACTATTTTCGAAAGTTTTATAGTTCTTATGCTTCCGCTTCTGCTCTTCATTGTATTCTTTGTGGCAGGAGAATTCATTTTTCATCTTGATTCCGAATTCAAGAAGGTCATGTGCGGTGTGATAGGTATCGGAAACGGTTTCCTTATTGCCCTGGTTTACAGCAGGTTCAGAAAGAATAAGGATATTCCGGTAATCACAAAGAAGTGGTAAAGGTTTCCCTGACTATGGTCTTTACTGCCGCTGCTGCGTAGATGGCTGCGGTTTCTGCCCTCAGTATGTTTGATCCCAGATAGATGCTTCTGAAGCCTTTGGCTCTGAGGATTTCTATATCCTTGTCCGAAAGTCCCCCTTCAGGCCCTATGAATATGAATATTTTTTTCAGGCCCGGTACAAGCTGTCTGTGCAGGGTGTTTTCCGCAAGCTTTTCCTGATGGAAGAAAAGCCCGGCTTCCCCCTCTCCGATCTGAGGTATGTTATCTATCCTGACCATATCGGGCACCGTGGTGCGGATACGGCTGTTGCTCTGCTGCATGGCTTCCTTGATGATTCTGTCCCACCGTTCGGGTTTTTCCTTTTTGAAGTCCTTTAAGTGAATCTGTGCAAATTCGCTGTCCACGGGAATAACAGCCTTGATTCCCGCCTCGGTGGCCTGCCTGATTATCAGATCCATGTTCTTGCCCTTGATAAGGCATTGGTAAAGATATATTTCCGGTTCGTCGGCACACTCTTCGGCAGCGGCGGTTTCCGCAGGCTCCAGCTCCAGTATCACATCCTTTTCCCTGATGGATACGGTTCCGTTCCAGCTGCGGCCGCTGCTGTCTGTACAAGCCAGCTTTTTTCCCGGCTTTATACGAAGTACATTCCTGAGGTAGTGGGAATCTTTTTCCTCCAGCACCAGTTCCTTTTCTCCGCTGAAGTATTCCGGAAGGATAAATTGCTTCATTTTACCTTGATTTCTCCGTTTTCAAGCATTTTTACCGCTTCCTGAAGCACTATGTCAAACTCCATGTCGAAAACAGGAGGATTGTTCAGCTTGAGATTAAGCTCGTTGCGTATCATCTTCCTGATGAATCTTTCTTCCAGCTCGATATTCTCCTTTCTCAGGCTTCTGATAAACTGGGTTATCTCCTTTTCCGAAGGTTCGGGATTTTCCTGTACGAATTTCACTATCCTGAATTCCTCCACCAGCTTCTTGTAGGAGTCCAGTTCCTTGTCGGTAAATTCCCTTTCCTTTACTTCCTTCAGCGGCGGTATACCCACCTTGTCTATGTTCTTGTCTTCCGGAGTGTAATATCTGGACATGGTAAGCTTGAAGCCGCTGAGTCCGATTGTATGAACCTGCTGCACCGAGCCTTTTCCGTAGGTGGTTTCTCCGATAAGCACGCCCCTGCCGTTGTCGCTGAGGGCTGCAGAAAGGATTTCGGATGCAGATGCGGAGCCTTTGTCTATGAGAACCGCTATAGGTACGGATTTGTCCAGAAGTGTCTTTTTGTCTGCCTTGTAGACATGGTTTTCGGACGGAATCTTGGATTTTGTGCTTACGATAATGCCTGAATCCAGGAAATAATCGGCAATTTCGCAGACTGCGCTAAGTACTCCGCCCGGATTGTTTCTCAGGTCAATTACCAGATATTTTATCTTTTTCCTGTCGAATGCCTTCAATGCTTCCTTTACCTTGTCCGGTGTGTTCGGGGTAAACTGGATTATCCTGAGATAGCCGGTTTCCTTGTCTATGTAGTCGAACTTGACGGAAGGAACCTGAATCACGGCTCTGGTTATTGTCTGGGTAAAGGTGATGTTTTCTCCCCGCTGGAAGGTGATGACCACATCTGTACCCGGTTCTCCTCTCAGGTGATCGGTAACATCGTCCAACGCCATTCCTTCGGTGCTTTTATCTCCGATCTTTACGATCAGGTCTCCTGCGCTGATTCCCAGCTTGTATGCCGGTGTGTCTTCTATCGGTGCAACGACACGCACATACTTGTCCTCAGGCATCTTGCTTATATAGAGTCCCACGCCGCCGAATTCTCCTGTGGTGGTGTCGGCCAGGGCTTCCATGTCATCTTCCGGAAGATATACGGAATAGGGATCGTTGAGGCTTTCGAACATCCCTTTCATGGCCCCTTCGAAAAGGGTTTTTTCATCCACGTCTTCCACGTAGTTGTTCTTTACGAAACGCATCAGTTCGCTGAATATCCTGGAATAATGACTGTTCAGGTCTGTTCCCTGGGCGTAGAGTGCCACCGGGGAAAATGCTGCTAGAAGGATTACCGCCAGAAAGAACGAAATCAGCCCGGCCCATATATTTTTTTCTTTTTTCATAATTTCCTCAATTACAGTTCTTCTTTCAATTATCTGCCTTATAAAAGCTGTTTGTCAAGCAACTATTTAAATAAGACTTGACCTCCGGGAAATAGAATCTTAAACTGTATATAATGAAGAAGCTCCTTTTTGCAGGCTTCCTTTGGGAAGTCTTAAGATTCTTTTATGTTTATTTCTTTGCTTCTGCCACAAACAATTTTGATCTGTTCCTATGGCTCAATTCCCAGCAGATTATAACTGTTTTTGCACTCTTTTTCCTGTGGCGGGACAGCAGACGCTTCTTCCAGTATTCCAAACTGCTTCTGGTTGCCAAGATTTTTTCGGCAGTTACGGGACTTGTTTTCATTTTCAAGCTGTTCAATACGGCGGGATTCTTTTCTCCTGCAGTGGTCCTGATTCCGGGATCCGTGGTTTTTATGGATCTGCTGATGCTGATTCTGTTTATCCGCATTGTGAAAAAGGGGGATGAATCTGATGCTGTACTTTAATTTTCCCGATTGGCTCCGGCCCGAAATAATTCCGGGATTTCCAGTACGCTGGTACGGTCTCATGTATCTTTTTGCTTTCTTTACCGCATATCTTCTTTTCAGGAAACAGATAAAGGATAATGCCCTGGATTGGAGCAAGGATGAGGTTTCTTCCCTGTTTACCTGGGGAATAGCGGGACTTCTGCTGGGAGCCAGGCTTTTTGCCACCCTGGTTTACGACCGGACAGGGAGATATCTGGAAAATCCGCTTCTGATTTTCTGGCCCTTTGACGGGGATTTTAGCTTTGTGGGCTTTCAGGGAATGTCCTATCACGGCGGGCTGATAGGTGTTGTTATAGGAATTATCCTTTTCTGCCGCCGGAAGAACAAGAGCATACTGCAGACCACGGATCTGCTGGTGGCGGCTGCCCCTTTCGGATATTTTTTCGGTAGAATGGGCAATTTTATAAACGGCGAGCTTTACGGAAGGGTAACTTCCTGCAGCCTGGGAATGATTTTTCCTGCAGCCGAGAGATTTCCTGTCAGAGAAGAATGGGTTGCGGAAA
>JAZNLX010000203.1:0-27494 GCA_045579325.1 Spirochaetia bacterium | reverse complement strand
AAGTGGGATTTTGCCCCTGACAATATTGTTTCTCTTTCAAAAGCTGATATAATGATTTCGGACTTTTCCAGTATTACCCTGGATTATGCTTTTCTGCGGGAAAAGCCGTTTCTTTCGGTAATCGGCCGTTTTGATGCCCGTCCTTACGATGCGGGAAAGGTGCCAAGGGAACTCTGGCAGTTCAGGGTTCTTCCTGATGTAGGAAAGGAACTCCGCGAAGAGGATTTCGGAGAGATAAAAAATATAATAGAGGGAATGACCGAAGACCCGGATGCAGGCAGAAAAAGGCTGGATGCAAAGAATCAGGCATGGCAGCACAGAGGGGAGGCCGGCAGACGGATTGCGGATTTTATGGTTTCGGTCAGGGAAGAATTGTAATGTTTGGACCAAATTCATATTTTTCAGATTCTGTAAGAATACACAGCTCCCACAGGGACAAGGAATTTTTTGACCAGTTCAAGGAGCTCCGTGAACTTTTTACCCTTAAGTTCGGTCTTGAGGATTATGATGTCCTCTTTATTCCTGGCAGTGCCACCGTCGGAATCGAAGCCATCATGTATTCCATGAACTACAGACTTAAGATAATCGGAAACGAAGGGCATTTCAGGGAACAGTGGACAAGCATGCTGAAAAATTACCTGCGGGATGAATCCTTTCCCGAGGCAGAGATGTTCTGCCGTCTGGAATCAAGCAATTCCACCCCTTTCTACAAGGAAAACGGCGTGGTAGATGCCGTAAGCGCATTTCCGTATTACGATATCCCAAAGGGAACCAAGGCCTTCTGCACATGTCTCAACAAGCAGCTTGCATCCTATATCGGGCTGGCCGTGGTTTGTGTAAAACGGGATGAATGGAAGAATTTTGTGGATGAGGATGTATGTTCATATCTCAATCTGGCCCGCTACAGGAAATTTGCGGAGCAGTTCCAGATACCGAGTACCGCCCCTACATTTATTTTCGAGCATTTTATCAAGGTTCTCAGGAATCTGGATCTGAATCAGTTCAGGGAACGGATAGACCGGGTTTCAGACCTTATCTGCAGCAACATTCCGGAAGAATACCTGATAGGGGACAGGCGTTGTCCGGTAATTACCGTAAAAAAAGAAGCTTTCGGAGACGGAAGCCTGGCGGAAAAGTACAATCTTTACGGTTACTGGCTGGGTAAACCGACTTACCGTATCTTTACCTATACCTCTCCTTATGAGGATTACGAGGAATTTATCAGGCAGTATAAAGCACAATGTTGATTTTAAAGCTTGCTCTCAGAAACCTTTACCGCAACAAGCGGAAGACTCTTCTTCTCGGAACCCTGATTGCAGTGGGAGTTGCTTTCCTTTTCTTTTCCAATTCAGTCTTTGAAAGTGCGGACAAGGGGGTAAGGGATTCCTTTGTGAACAGCCTTACCGGAGATGTGGTGCTGGCAGCAGAGAGCGAAACCGCGTTCAGCCTTTTCGGAAATGAGATTCCCGTGGTAGACGATTACGAAGTTATTCCTTCCATTCCCGGATATGCCGAAATAAACAGTGCTCTTGAGCATGTGTCAAATGCAGAAAGCTATACTCCTGTCGTGGCGGCCGCAGCTGCCGTGGAAACAGGAAAATTCAGAGGAACTGCCGCAGTTTTCGGAATAGATCCGGAAAGTTATTTCGAAGTCTGTTCCGGAGTTGAGACAGTCAAGGGAAATACTGCCGATATTTCTTCAGGGGGAATATTTATCTGCGAGCCTCTTCTTCAGAAAGCGGAAGCAAAGCTTGGTCGCAGCCTGGAAATCGGAGAGGAAATCAAGCTCAGCCTTTATTCCAACGGCAGCTTCAAGATCAGGAAGGGAACTTTTGCCGGATGTCACAGATACGTGAACAAAGGGGCTCCTTTCGATGCCATTATTCTTGCAGACCCTAAAATAGTCCGGGGGCTCATTGATTACACTGCCGGAAATACAGTTGCAGAAAAGAGCGAGGAAACAGAATCTGAGGAAAGCTTTGATTTTGACGATCTGTTTGCCGATGCCGAAGATACGGCTGTGGAAACAGAGGAATCCTTTTCTCTCAGCGATATTGAAACCATTCTTGCAGATACCACAGACCGGGATGCTGTCACAGAAGCCTCCTCCACAGCCTGGAGTTTTGTCCTTTTCAAGACAGACGATATCAAGGAGCTCAGGAAGGAGCTTACCGGTATGGCAGAGGAAAACCACTGGAGTGTCAATGCCAGAGGGTGGAGAAGCGGCGCCGGCATGAGTGCCCAGATGGTGTTTGCCCTTCAGGCAGCATTCAATATAGGTATTATTTTCATAATCATAGGTGCGGTTCTGGTAATAATGAACGCCCTTGTCATTTCCGTACTGGAAAGAAGCTATGAAATAGGAACCATGAGAGGAATCGGTGCCGGAAAGCCGTTTATAAGCATGCTTTTCATTTCCGAATCCATGATACTGACTCTGGTGGCTTCAACCGTGGGAATTATCCTCGGTGTTCTGTTTGCCCTGTCGTTTTCGGGAGGAATTGCCCTGGAGAACGATCTTCTGATAACCATGTTCGGCGGGGACAGGCTTCAGCCTGCGGTAACCCTGAAAAACATACTCATGCATTTTGCGGGGGCGGCGGTGGTAGGAGCTCTGTCCTGGATTTATCCTGTATCTCTGGCTGTAAAGATCCAGCCTGTAACAATAATGGGGAGGGGCTGACATGTTCCGTATAGCACTCAGAAACCTTTTCCTTCAGCGTAAGCGTTATGCCCTCATGGGGCTGGCCATTGCGGTGGGCTTCATGCTCATTACGGTTCTTACAGGCCTTTCCTACGGAGCCCTGGAAACCATCAAGACCAAGGCAGCTCGTTATTTCTCAGGTCATGTTATCGTGTACGGCTTTGAAAATACCGGAATGTCCATTCCCGATTCAAAGGAATATATTAATATCATCAAGGAAAAGAAGCTCCCTGTCAGGACAATTTCCCCCAGAACCATCTACTACGGCAGCGAGGTACGTCTTTTCTTCGGCGGAAACTATATCCGTCTTCTCAGGGCCATAGGTGCCGATTTCAGGACTGAAGGAGCCGAACTTTCCAAGCTTCCGTTTGTGGAAGGCTCCATGGAGAACATGCTGGGAGAGGACGGAAAGAACGGAATCATAATCAGTACGGAAGCAGCCCGTCTTCTGGGAGCCCGTCTGGGAGATGATATCCTTATTTACATCAAGACCATCGAAGGGCAGTACAACGTGGCAAACCTGGTAGTCAAGGGAATTTTCGGAGAAACCAATATCTTCGGATATGCCGCCTACATGAACCGGGAAATCCTTAATCTTCTTATGAACAAGGAGCATGACTGGGCCACAGAGGTTGCGGTTTATGCCAGGGAAGGGGCCGATATTCCCAAACTGACAGAACAGATCCGCAGCGCACTGGACGAAACCAAGGATGTTTTTCCTCCAATAAATACCAGAAAGGATTTCAGCCGTTACAGAGCCGGCAACAGGGACAACAACGAGGAGATAGCTGCTGTCATGTCCGTGGATGCCCAGCTGGAGCAGCTGAAGAACCTTCTTGATGCCTTTGTCATCTGTACTTACTTTGTCCTTTTTGTATTTCTTCTCATTGTCATGATGGGAATTCTGAACACATACCGGGTGCTTGTGTATGAGCGCACCAAGGAAATAGGAACCATGAGAGCCATGGGAATGCAGTCCTCTTCCGTAAAGAAGATCTTTATCTACGAGGCTGTAATGCTGGCTGTCATTTCCTCTGCAATAGGGCTGGTGCTCGGTTTTGTAACTTTTTACTTTATCGGACTGTTTGATTTACGAGGCATATCCGTGGCCGGAATGTTTACCGAGAACGGCAGACTTCAGTTCTTTGTCAGCCTCAGGACAGTGCTTCTCAATCTTGTATTTATGACAGCTGCAGTTGTTGCCGCTGCCTGGGGACCTGCAAGAAAGGCCTCTCTTATGCCGCCTGCAGAAGCTCTCAGAAAGGAATGATACCGTGAAAAAGATTTTGTTTATCGCTATTATAGCATTGCTTGCCGTAACTTCAGTATCTGCCCAGGAGGCAGACTATGAACAGATGCTCAGACAGGTTGACAGCCAGGTTGCATTTATGGAAAGCGATCTTTCGGCAGAATATACCATTGTAAAGAAGGATCCGGACGGATCTTCCTCCACCACAGTGGCTGCCATGTTCCGCAGGGACAGGGATGCAAAGTTCCTGGTTCTGATTCTCCAGCCGGTATCAGACAAGGGCAAGGGATATCTCAAGCTGGGAGACAATCTCTGGCTCTATGACCCTATCGGAAAAAGCTTTACCTTTACCTCTGCAAGGGACAGGTTCGAGAATTCAAGCTTCCGTATTTCCGATTTTACAGGTTCCGCATATTCAAAGGATTACAGCATTGAAAGCGTAAAGCAGGAAACTTTAGGCAAGTTCAACTGTAACGTATTTATCCTGAAGGCAAAAAACAACAAGGTTTCATTCCCTAAGGTAAAGATCTGGGTATCTGATGACATGCTTGTCCGCAAGATAGAAGATTACAGCCTTTCGGGAAATCTCATGAGAACTTCGGCCATTCCGCGCTATCAGAAGGTTGCCGACCGCTGGGTTCCCGTGAATATCGTAATTCAGGACCATCTTGTGTTCCGCAGGGTGGGGGATAAGACAGAATACGAAAGAACCATGGTGACAATAAAGAATCCATCTCTTAACAAACAACCCGATTCCCTGTATACTAAAGAATATCTTGAAAAGGTGAATCGGTAAAAACAATTGAAAAAATTTCTTGCTGCAGCTTTTATTGTCCTGATGCTTCCTCTTTCCATATATGCGGAGGCAGAGCTTGATGTGGTGGATCCGGGAACAGAAAAAACAGTAGAACCTGATATCCAGCCCGATCTGGATAACATCTTCGAAGAGCCGCAGGAAGATATCGTAATAGAAGTAACCAACAATATAGATTACCGCAATCAGTTTGAACAAAGCGACAAGGTTACCGTAAAGGGGCATTTTCTGGTCCGCGGCGGTGGCGGTATAGGCTGGGATGAGATTCCCCCTTCCGAAAAGCCGGAGGTGGTTGCCGGTGCCTATTCCAAGGCTACCGTATCTTTTGACATCAGACCCGATTCCACTATCCGTATTTTCGGAAAGCTTAAGACAGAGCTGGATTCCGATGAAGGGAGCGATACATGGTCAATGCTGGAGGCGGATGAGCTTTACTGCGATTACAACTGGTTGGATCAGGCCTATCTCAGACTTGGAAAATTCTACATGACCTGGGGACACGGCCGCCTTTTCAGACCTGCAGACTTTATGGATAACTGTGAGGACGGCACCGCTTTCAGGATGTCGCTGCCGAACATGCTGGACGGGGTTTCCCTGGTTTCCCTTTACAAGAAGCGCCCTCATACCGGAGACAAGAACAAGCTGCACAAGGATGAGGTTTCCTTTGCCGGCCTGGCAGACAAGACCTTCGGCAGTGTGAATTTCACTGTTTCCGGCTTCTATAATGATGCGGACGGGGAAAAGCTTATGGGAGGAATAAAGACTTCCGTTCTGGGAACAGATCTTTTTCACGACTATGTCCTGACTCATAATTCCCTTGACGAATATACCCACGAGGCACTTGTGGGATTCTATAAAGACTGGAACGACACCTACAGGCTTTACGGCGAATATTATTATGACGGCCGCATAGAGGATGATCCTGACCACTGTCTGGGTCTGGCTACCAACTGGGAAGATATGTTCGGTACCCCAATCAGCCTGGGACTCAAATGGCTTCATTCCGTAGAGAGCGATTCAGGTCAGTTCATCGGAGGACTCAGCGTATCTCCTTGGAAGCATGTAAAGATAAATTTTGCGGTGCCTTGGACTTACGGAGACAAGGAGCTGGATGATGACTTCTACGATGACTTCCCGATTACCACAAAGCTGGCATTTACCCTGTTTGTGGAAATTTCCTCAAGCTTCTGAAATCAGTGCTGTCTGAAATCTTCTGCCACAAGGCCGTCCTTGAGACGGATTACGTGATCTGCAATTGAGAATATGTTCTGGTCGTGGGTGGAGAAAATAAAGGTTGTCCCCAGATCTTTGTTGATCTTCTTCATAAGGGCAATGATGTCCTCTCCGGTCTTGCTGTCCAGGTTTGCAGTAGGTTCGTCTGCCAGTATGACCTTCGGCTTTGTCGCCAGGGCACGGGCAATGGCAACTCTCTGGCGCTGCCCTCCCGAAAGCTCGTTGGGACGGTGGTCTTTCCATTTAGTAAGCCCTACCGCTTCGATAAGCTGGTTGATATAATCCCGGTGTTCCTTTTTTTCGGCAGACGAATACTTTTTCTTGCCGATAAGGAAAGGAAACTCGATATTTTCGTATACATTCAGTACAGGAAGCAGGTTGAAGGACTGGAAAATAAAGCCCAGGACATCGTGGCGCAGTTCGGTTATCTCCCTGTCTGAGAGATGAGATGTTTCCCTGCCGTTGATGATGACTTTTCCCTCAGATGGAACATCTATACATCCGATCATGTTGAGGATGGTTGACTTACCCGATCCCGAAGGACCGATGATGGATACAAAGTCTCCTCCGTCAATATCAAAGGAAACTCCCTTGATAGCCGAAACCTCTGTTTTTCCCAGTGTATAATATTTTTTTACATTTTCCAGTTTTATTATGGACATTGATTTTTCCTATTACTAAATATATAATATATCAAATTATAATATTTTAGCAAGGTGAGGCTTTGAAGAACCGACATTTCACCCCTGACAAACTTATAACATACCTCCTTTTCTACAGGATAATTTTTTCTTTTCTGGCGGAATATGTCATAGCCAATCTGACAAGGCTGGGTGATGTTAATCTCTATCTCAATTCAAGACCTGCCCAGATGTTTCAGGAGTATAGTCACCGTGTATTCACCGACTGGGTTCTTCTGCCGAGGCTGGTTGTCGGTACCGTAAGCAGCGTGCTTCAGGTAAGGGTTCTCGTGCACGTGGTTTTTGCCTGTCTTGCCTGGTACGGAATCAGGACTTTGCTCAAGGCCGCAAAAACAGCCAATACCAAAATGTACACCTTCCTGATTCTGCTCTGCTTCAGCCCTTCGTTCACCGTATGGTCATCCACTGCCAGCAAGGAGGCGTTGGTGGTTTTCTCCATGGGAATCGTCTGTGCCCAGATCATTAAGTTCTTCAAGGGAGAACCGGTAAAATTTTCGGTTCCGCTGATTTTTGCCGTATGGTTCATCTGTGTCATCAAGTTCTACTACATACCGTTTCTGGTGCTTTCCATTGTCTATATTTTCGTAAGGCAGAGAATAACGCTTTCCTGGAAAACCGAGCTTGTGCTGCTGATAATCATGGTGCTGTGCATGTTCGGGGCCTTTTACTTGTGCCGTTACAAGATAGACACCTATACATTAAACAAGCTCCATACCATATACAGAAGTACCGCCCGTTCTACGAGAGCGCCTGTCTTTACCGAGCATTTTGACTTTATCCGCAAGATGCCGTACCTCATGCCACTCTCCCTGTGGGGTCCTTCTCTGGCCGAGCTGGGAAAGTCGGTGCTGCATAAGGCAACCTTTGTCGAAAACTGCTTTCTGCTGCTTTCCTTCGTTTATCTTCTCCGCAAGGCGCCGGTGTATATTTTCAGGAAATTCAGTGTATACTATCAGTGGTTGATATTCGGATTTGCGGCAGTTGTGCTTCTGCTTTTTGCCCAGTATATCCAAGGGGTAATGAATCCGGGAGCGGCCATTCGTTACAGGACCAATATTTACATACCGCTTCTGACTTTTGCATATGCATTTACCTGTGTGGGGGAAAGGGAGAAGAATGAAAAACAAGATTGACAGTTCTCTTATAAAGGCACTTGTATGGACTGTTCTCGGAATGGTGGTGATGATTTTCGGAACCTATTATCTGGTTTACGGGGATTTCAGATTCTGGGATGCAATTTATAAAAGGACCTTTCTTTCGATATGTATTCTCGGATATCTTGCAGCCGGCATAGTGTCGCTGAGGATTAAGCGCTTTTCTTTCCGGGAGCAGCTGGGTATTGCGGCTTTTGTCATAACCGTTGTGCTCTGCATCATGCTTTCGGTAATCGCAGTAGGCAGGGTCTATTATTCAAGAAAATTCCTGGTGATTTTCTATTTGTTCACCGTTTTCTGGATCGGACTGGGGCTCTACATGTACCGGAATCCGAAAAGCCTTTTCTATCTGATCTGTCCTGTGGGACTTGGTTTCGAGCTGGCATCCAAAGGGAGCCGCAGGTGGGAACTTCTGGAAAAGCCTGAGCTTCATAAGGGCTGTGACGGAATCATCATCGATTACCACGAAAAGATTTCTCCTGAATGGATGCGCTTCATTGCCAATGTCAGCCTGACCAACATTCCGATTTACCATGCGGCCACCGTTTACGAGAAAGTAACGGGAAGGATTTCCCTCAGGCATCTTTCCTCCGGTGTGGTTTCAGGATTCAGAATTCCGAAAATCTATTTTGCAGTTAAGCGTTTTCTCGAATGCTTTACCATAATTCTTGCACTGCCGGTGGTGCTTCCGCTCTGCCTTTTTGCAGTGATCCTTATCAAGTCCAATTCTAAGGGGCCGGTTCTTTTTATCCAGGAAAGGGTGGGAAGGGGCGGAAAGCCTTTCAGAATGTACAAGTTCAGGACCATGATTACTGAATCGGAGGCTCAGGGGGCCAAGTTCACCTGCACCAATGACAGCAGAATAATTCCTATGGGCAAGTTCCTCAGAAAGTTCAGGATAGACGAGCTTCCGCAGCTGGTAAATGTGTTCAAGGGGGACATGAGCCTTATCGGGCCTAGACCGGAACAGGTCTGCTTTGTCAAGGAATTTGAAAGGGAGATTCCTTTCTATGCATACAGGCATCTGACATCGCCGGGAATCACAGGCTGGGCGCAGGTGGTTCAGGGATATGCAGCCGGAGTGGAGGAAACAGAGGAAAAACTCAGCTACGACCTTTATTATGTCAAATATATGGGCTTCTGGCTGGATCTCCTCATTTTTATAAAAACAGTCAAGACCATTCTTACAGGGTTTGGTTCAAAGTAGAGGAAAAATGAAGATATCTGTCATCGGAACCGGATACGTAGGGCTTGTTTCTGGAACCTGCTTTGCGGAATTCGGCTGGGATGTGGTTTGTATAGACAAGAGCGAAGAAAGGATCGGTGCCCTTCTGGAGGGACGGATCCCGATTTACGAACCCGGACTTGATGTTCTGGTAAAAAGGAACGTGGAAGCGGGAAGACTGGGTTTTTCCATGGATTACGCACCTCATATCGAGGAGTCAGATGCAGTTTTCATTGCGGTGGGAACCCCTTCCAGGCGCGGAGACGGTCATGCCGATCTGTCATACGTATTTGCGGCGGCAAAGGAACTCGCCTCCCATCTCCGCGGATATACCGTAATCGTAGACAAGAGTACAGTGCCGGTGGGAACCGCCGAAAAGGTGGCTCAGGTTATCAGAGAGGAGAATCCGGAAGCTGACTTTGATGTGGCATCCAATCCCGAATTTCTCAGGGAAGGTTCTGCAATAGACGATTTTCTCAAGCCGGACCGTGTTGTCATAGGTACGGAAAGCTCCCGTGCCAGGGCTGTGATGAGGACAATCTATGCTCCTCTTGCCGATACCGGAACCACAGTCTTCATGACAAATACCGAAACCGCCGAGCTTATCAAATATGCCAGCAACGCATTTCTTGCTGCCAAGATATCCTTTATCAATGAAATATCCTCCCTCTGCGAAAAAACAGGGGCAGATGTGCGGGATGTGGCCAAAGGAATGGGCTTTGACAGCCGTATAGGATCAAAGTTCCTTCAGGCCGGACCGGGATACGGAGGCTCCTGCTTTCCGAAGGATGTTTCGGCCCTTATCAGGATTTTCAGGGATAACGGCCTGAAGTCCGAAATACTGGAGGCTGTGACAGCCGTAAACCACGGACAGAAACTCAGGATGGCTCAGAAAATCAAGGATGCCCTCGGAGGAGGTCTGAAGGGAAAGAAAATCGGTATTCTCGGGCTTACATTCAAGCCTGAAACCGATGACATGAGAGAATCCCCTGCATTGGTTATCATTCCGGAGCTTATCAGGGAAGGGGCGGAAATCACAGCCTGCGATCCGGAAGGAATGACAGAGGCGGAAAAGATCCTCGGAGACAGTATAAAATACTGCACAGATCCTTATGAAACCGTATCCGGAGCTGATGCCGCAGTTCTCCTTACAGAATGGAAGCAGTTCTGTTCTCTGGATGCAGACAGGGTTATGGAAGCAATGAAGGGGAATGTTTTTGCAGATCTCCGGAACATATATGACAGAAAGGCCATGGAAAAGGCCGGTTTTACGTATCTCGCAGTAGGAAGGTAACAGACATGAAATATAACAGATGTGCGGTAAACGGTGTTTTTGATCTTTTTCATATCGGACATGTCCGTCTGCTCAAAAGGGCAAAGGAGATGTTCAATGAGGTGGTGGCAACCATAGATTCTGACGAGCTGACCATGCAGGAGAAGAGAAAACCTATCTTTTCCGAAAACGAAAGGCTAGAGATAGTCAAGGCCTGCCGCTATGTGGATGATGCCCTTATCGTGGACAGATCCTGGGGACCTCATGCCCTGGATGAAGCCGCAGTTGATGAATTCATGGAAAAATATAAGGTGGATGCAGTCTTTATTGCTGCAGACGATATGGAATATGTAAAATACTGGTTCGGTCACCTTTATAAGCAGGGCCGTGTAGTGGTAGTGCCTCGTACACAGGGAATATCCACCACACAGGTCATCAAGATCGTAAACGGAGACGTGGTAGATCACTGAAAATGAAAATACTTGTTACCGGTGCGGCCGGATTCATAGGATATCACCTTTGCAGAAGACTTATGGAAACCGATGCGGAAGCAGTGGGTATCGATTCCATGAATTCCTATTATGATGTGGAGCTGAAGAACAGCCGCCTTGAAAAACTGGCCGGCCTGGAATTCCGCAAGCTGGATATGTGCTGCAGGGAAGAGCTTTTCGCCCTGCTGGAAGAGAAAAAATTTGATGTGGTATGCAATCTGGCAGCCCAGGCCGGTGTCAGATACTCCATAGAAAATCCATACACCTATGTGGAAAACAATATTTCCGCATTTCTTAACCTCCTGGAGGGGTGCCGCCGTGCCGGAACCCGCAATATAGTCTATGCCAGCAGCTCCAGTGTTTACGGCCGCAACAGGGAAATGCCTTTTACCGAAGCCGAAAAGACCGATTCTCCGGCCAGTCTCTATGCCGCCACTAAAAAAGCAGATGAGCTTATGGCTCATGTATATGCTGACATGTACGGAATGAATATGGTGGGACTCCGTTTCTTTACCGTTTACGGCCCGCTCGGAAGACCGGATATGGCCTATTTCAAGTTTGCAAAGAAAATAACCGAGGGAAAACCCATTGATGTATACAATTTCGGTGAGATGAAGCGGGATTTTACCTATGTGGACGATGTAACAGAGGGAATTGAGCACATTCTGTTCTCCGATTTCGGCAGCTTTGACAAGTTCCGTGTCTACAATATCGGCCGGGGCAAGCCTGAAAAGCTCTCCGACATGATACGTTTTATCGAAGAGGGGCTGGGAAAGAAGGCTGAGTTGAACCTTATGCCTATGCAGAGCGGCGATGTTCTGGAAACCTTTGCCGATATTTCTGCCCTGGAGCGGGATTACGGATATTCTCCTTCCACGGATCTTAAGGTGGGAATAGACAGATTCATAAAATGGTTCAAAGGGGCTGAAGCATGAAAATACTTTTCCTGTTCTGTGACATGCTGAGACCGGATCAGTTGAACTGTGTCAATCCGAAAAAGGAAAAAGGGGAGATAGACGGCTGGCTTGAGAGGCTGGGAGGAACAGTCTATACCAGAGCTTATTCTCCTGCACCGGATACATCCAGAAGTATGGGAGCTTTTTATTCCGGTCTTTACCCGAACAGAAACGGCTGCCGGGAAATTGAGCATTATCCGAGGGTCTATCTGGAGACTGAAAACCATATCTTCAGATTTTTCAGGGAACAGCAGCACAGAATCTATATCTTTGCCACTCCTGTCAATTCCAGGAAACAGTTTCCGGAGCATGTGTTTGATTATTCCTATCTTTCTTATGATCCTTTGGAAATGATGAAGCAGGTCAGAAAGGACAGAGAAGAAAACAGCATTGCTTTCATGACAATCGAGGATTATCACGGCTCCATCGGGCTTTCTCCTACTGCTGCAATCGGAGACAGGATCGGGCAGCTGCATCTGTCAAATACTTTCAGTCAGATTTTTGATATAATTTCCCCTGACTATTGGGATCATATTTTTATTTTTTCTGATCATGGCTGCAAATTTTACAACGAGCCTCGGAGAGGTTTGGATGTACTGGACTATGACAGAACCGGAATTACCCTTTTCTGGCATAGGAAGGGGGATAAAAAACTGGCTAAGAATGACAGCATTGTCTCAATAATGGATATTTATCCTACAATAATGGAACTTCTGGGTAAGGATCCCTCCGGCGAAAATTTTGACGGAAAGAGTCTTACATTGGCAGATGATTTCTCTTATCTGGTAATTGAGAACAACTATTTTGTCTCAAACGAGGTGGGCTTCAGAAATACAGTCTGGTGTTATGTGGATAAGGATTATTACTTTACTCAGCAGATAGATTTTGACGATCCTGTTCTGGACCGTCATTATAAACTGACAGACAACAGAACCGGAAAAGTAATCAGTAGCTTCGGCGATAAGGAAAAGCTGGCATTTTTCCGCAGTAAAATCGAAGAACACTCCTGCGACTACAAATACGGAATGAAGGTTGTAAAACAGTATGAAAATACAATTCAGCCCTTTCCGGCACCCATTTCCCATCTTTTCAACGAAAAAGGGAAGGCAATCAGGTTTACGGATGGTCAGGAGCGGAGGCTGTACAGTAAATCAGATATTTTCAAGACAAAAATTCTTATCCGTTCTCTGCAGATTTTCAGGATGTTCAAGATTCTTGTAAACAGGAAAAAACTTAAAAGGCTTATTCAGGCCATGATGGAGTAAAATTGAAGATACTTTTTCTTTTCTGTGATATGCTGAGGCCGGATAAGCTGGTATCCGGAAGTCCCGTGCTTGAATTGATGGGAAAAATCGGAGGCACCTGGTTCCGTGAGGCATATACCCCGGCGGCAGAAACCCCCAGAGCCCTGGCCTGCATGTACACCGGTCTTTATCCCAAGAAAAACGGATGCCGTAAAAGGGGACAATGGCCCTATTATTTTCTGGACACCGGATGCGATAACCTGTTCAGGCTTCTTAAAAGACATGATTTCAGGACTCTCTATTATGCTTCTCCATATTCTTTCAGCCCGAAAGAGGGAATCGTTCCCCGGGATTTTGATTCCTGCGGCGAGATTTTCTTTGATTACGGTGAAATAACAGAGACAGTAAAGAAAGACCGCAGCGAAAACCTGTGTGTATGGCTAGGCTATGATGATTATCATGATGCAGTGGATCATTATTCCTGCGGTCCGGTGGTAAGCCGTGAAGTTGCCGATAAAGTGGGGCAGGAGCATCTTGCGGCCGCCATAGAAAAGTTTATCGGGGCAGTCGGCAACAAGTTTGACCGTATAATCCTTTTTTCCGATCACGGATGTCTGCTCGAAAACGATAAAAACAGCGAATATATCGGAAAAACCCGGACAAACATAACCCTGTTTGTTCACAGAAAGGGTGACAAGGGAATAATCGAGATAAAAAAGAGTGTTTCTCTTATGGATATCTTTCCAACTGTAGCAGAATGGCTGGGGGAAAAACCGGATACTGACGGTATCTCTCTTGAAGATCTGAATACCGGGCGTATCGTGGCCATGGAGGATATTTATCATTATAAAGGGGTGGATCAGTTCCTTTACAGTACCTATAACCTCTGGGCCGTAAAAACTGACGATTACTATTATATCGAGCATTTAGACGGAAAAAACAACGGAGATCAGGCCCATCCGGCCGACAGCTTCCGGAGCATACTTGAAGAAAAATGCTGTTTCTACAAGGAAAACCGCTATGGCTGGGATATAATCAATCTGAAAGAAAGGTCTGTGGGAAACGAACTGATTTTCAAGGTGGACAAGCCTTTCGGAGAAAAATACAACAATTCCGGAAGAAGAATAAAATATACCGACGGCAGCGGTTTCAACAAGACTGCTTCCATGAAAATAAGCCGGAAGCTGGGTGATATCAGGTATCAGCTTCAGAGAATTTCTTCCGTACTCGGGAAGGAGCTGAAGGAATTGAGGAATCTGTTTTGAGTATTTACGATAATAAAATTTACCGTGTGGCCAAACGGCTGCTGAAAAGCAATCCCGTTACGGGAGGCATCCTGAGAACCCTCAGGAGAAAGAGAGGGGAGAAAAAGCAACTGACAAAATCGGTGGTTTTCCAGTCCAATGTCAGGAAATATTTTCCGGAGGTCATCAATGCTTTTGATAATCTGGGAATTGATTATTTTATCTGCTTCGGAACACTTCTGGGCGCAATCCGGGAAAAAGATTTCATAAAGCATGACGACGACCTGGAGATGGGTGTTTTTTCAGACCAATATGATGAAAACCTGTACAGGAGCTTTGAGAAAATCGGCTTTGTCAGAGAATACCGCTACAGCATGTACGGAAGCTATATGCCTAACGAAGGCTTTGTGGAAAAGTATTCCAACGGCGTTATCCATTTCGATCTTTTTGTCTTTACAAGAAGCAGAGGAAATCTTTGGTGCTGGTCCTATCTGCGGGATGAATCCGACACACTCAATGCAATTAAACTCTCATGGAAGGATAACGGTCTGGAAAGGATTCCGTTCCAGGGGCTTGATGTGCCTGTCCCTGTAAATGCTCCGGCTTTTCTTGAAGCCCTGTACGGAAAGACCTGGAATGTTCCCTGCGTGTTCTGGGAGGATACCATGGCCGGCAATATAGCCGAAACCAACAAGACAGACGGAAGGTTCTGTAAGTTCTGACAATGAGCAGCAACCCGGTAACAAGAAAAACCATAATAAGTTCTCTTTTCTGGAAGGCCTTTGAAAGGATAGGAAAGAAAGGGATAACCTTTGTCATTTCCATTATTCTGGCCCGTCTTCTGGCTCCGAGGGACTACGGTATCGTAGTTCTGGTGATGGTGTTCATCGATATTGCCGTTATATTCATTGAAAACGGCTTTTCGGTTGCACTGGTACAGAAGAAGAACGCGGATGACACGGACTTTTCCTCGGTATTCTTCTTCAGTATCGCATTCTCTGCCGTAACCTATATCATACTGTGGTTTGCAGCTCCTTTCATTGCCGACTTCTACAAGATACCGGAAATAAAGCCTGTTCTCAGGGTCCTTTCGGCGGTAATTTTCCTTGGAACCCTGAATTCCATACAGCATGCCATCCTTTCCAGGAACATGGCATTCAAGAAATCCTTTAAGATAGTTATCTCCGGGGTTCTGATTTCTGCCTTTGTCGGAATATGGATGGCCTATGCAGGATACGGAGTATGGGCTCTGGTAGGACAGAAATTAACCAGCTATACCTGTCAGAACATCATCATGTGGTACATGGTCAAATGGAAGCCTAAGCTTCTTTTCTCCGGAAAAAGGCTCAGATCTCTGTTCTCCTTCGGAGGGCGCACATTCATGGCTTCCCTGCTGCATTATGTCTACACCGATTTCTGCAGCCTCATAATCGGAAAAAGCTTTTCATCTGCCGCCCTGGGAATCTACAACAAGGGAATCACCTTTCCTCAGTTTATAGTTTCCAACCTGGACGGACCGATACAGTCTGTAATGTTTCCCGCTCTTGCTTCCTTTCAGGAGGATAAGGCCAAGCTTAAGAAAATGGTCCGCCGTGCCATTGTTACCAGCTCTTTCCTGGTGATTCCCGCAATGGTGGGGCTTGCCGTGGTTGCCAGACCGCTGGTTATTGTTCTTCTTACCGAAAAATGGCTTCCTTGTGTTTTCTTCCTTCAGTGGGCCTGTATAAAGTTTGCCTTCTGGCCTCTGCAGAGTACCAATCTTCAGGTTCTCAAGGCCATGGGGGAGGGAAAAATCCTTCTCCGTATCGAGGTTGCCAAGAAAATCATAATGATTGCCGGTTTCTGTGTTGCAGCCTTTGTTTTCCGCAGTCTGGAAGCGGTGGTTATTTTCGATGCATTCACCACTCTGATTTCAATCCTTATCGGAGCCCTTCCCAACAGAAAGCTGATCGGATACAGCCTCAGGGAGCAGCTTGCGGATGTTATTCCGTTTATAGGCTTGTCGGCTTTGATGGGGCTTATTATAATGAGTATAAGGATTCCGGGACTTGGATATCTGCCTTTGATGATGGTTCAGGCCTTTGCCGGTATTGTCGTATATTTTGCTATGGCATGGATCTTAAGGCTGGAATGTCTGCAGTATCTGATTAATATAGTCAGAAAAAATGGAAAAAAGGATTAATTTTGAGGAAATTCATCAGGAGAATACAGAAAGGAACTCTTCTTTTATGCCGTCTTTTTCTGCGGTACCTTCTCTTTTTCAGGCGTGACAAGGTATGCACCTCCGTTACTGCCAGGTGCGACGAAAATCCGTGGAGCATCAACTTCTATTACGAAAGAAAGGGTAAGAATTCTCCCGTATGCTGTATAAATCATCTGTATGAGCTACTTACCTTTCTGGGAGATCTCCTGGATGCAAATTCGGTGGAATGGTTTGCCATAATCGGAACCCATCTGGGGGCTGTAAGGCACGGGGGGTTCAATCCCTGGGAAACCGACGGGGATATCGGCGTACACAGCCGGGACAAGGAAAAGGTTGTAACTCTGCTGGAAAAGGCTCTTTCCGGAACCCATTATTACCTTGAAGAAAGGGAGGAGTGCCTGCAGCTTCAGTTCAGCAGAAAAAACTCCCTCCACGTGGATATAATCTGGGGCAACGAGGAGGATGATAATATCGTTTTCTTAACCAAGGGACTTCGCAGGATCTATCCGAAGAAGGATATCTATCCCCTTGCAGCATGTCCGTTCTATCACCGTACCGTTCCTGTCCCTCATAACAAAGAGGTCCTTAAGACCTTTTACGGAGAGAATGTCTTTACACACGGCTATAAGCAGTGGAGCCGGGACAAGAAGGAATTTCTTATTGAGGACTTTTCTCCGGCACCAATTTTTTCGGAGGATAAGAAATGAAAATTCCCCCGGTTTTTGTAGTCAATCTCGAAACCTCAACTGACAGACGGAAGTTCATATCGGATCAGCTTGATAAACTGGGAATCCCTTTTGAAATATTTCCGGCCGTGGACGGGCGTAAGCTGTCTCAGGCAGAAGTTGATGCCGGATATGACTCCGAGGGCTCCGTATCATTTTTCGGCCGGGAGCTGACAAGGGGAGAAATAGGCTGTTCCTGGAGCCATCTCAATATCTATAGGAAAATGGTTGAGGATAATATCGAAGAGGCGCTGATTCTGGAGGATGATGTGATTCTCTGTGATGAACTGCCGGAAATCCTAAGTCGAGAGCCGGAGTTTCCTGAGGACTGGGAACTTATGTTCCTTTCCCATAACAATGCGGTTTCTTCTGTCTGGGATAGGCAGAGGCTTTTCGGAAAATATCATATTGTCCGCTTTGTGGAAAATCCCAACTGGACCAGCGGTTACCTTATTAAACTCAGCGGTGCGAAAAAGCTTCTTGCCGCAGGTTTTCCCATCCGTATGCCGGCAGACTGGCTTACAGGCAACAGGCTTGGTATAGATGTACGTCTCTACGGCATAAAACCGGTATGCATTCCTCAGAACAAGGAGTTTCAGGAAACTATTTCAGGCCGGTTCGAACTGAACAGGGAAAACTGGTTCGGCAGCACAGGCGGTGACAGAAGTCCTGTTTCTGCAGTTATCGAATTTTACCGGGGACTTAAAAGAAAAAGCCGTTGCTTCAAGTCTTTTGCCAACGGAGTCAAGAACATGCGCCGTATAAAATTCTTTTTCAGACAATTCAGGAGAGTCAGATGAAGCACATAATTCTTGATGCCCTGGCTGTGGAAAACGGCCGGACCGGAGTAGGTCAGTACGTGGAGGAACTGCTCAGGGAGCTTCTTCCGACTGCACCTGAAGATTACCGTTTTACAGTTATGGTAAATCCGTCGCTAAAGAAGGATCACCCATTCATTGTCATGCTTGCAGGGATGAACAATACAGAAGTCAAGGTTTTTGATATTCCTGCCATCGGTATCAGACGGGATCTCCTTTTTGTTAAATATGCCGGGGCTCTGAAATGCGACCTGTTTCATTGTCTTTATTCCAATCATCCCCTCTTTTTTTGCGGAAAGCAGATGGTCACAATCCATGACCTTAAATATATTCTTCATCCCGAATTTTTCGGCAACAAGGGAGGGCTCAAATCCTTCTATCTCAGGAATCTGATGAAAAATGCGGTAAAAAGATGCAACAGCGTTATTTCTGTTTCCGAGTCCACCAAGTCAGACCTTATCAAGGTTTTTCCTTCCCTGAGGAAAAAAACGGAAAAAGCAAGGGTGGTTTACGAGGCAGCAACGGTAAAAATGGAGAAAAACGAGGAAATCTACAGGAAATTCTCCTTGGACAAGCCTTATTTCCTTTATCTGGGAGAACTGAGACCACATAAGAATATCGGGCGTACAATAGATGCATTCATTAAGCTTAAGGAAGAGAATCCCCATCTGGATGAGCTTCGTCTGGTGGTTGCGGGGAAGCTTCACAAGAGCTTTGTTTCTGACGGAACCGACCGCAGGGACATTATCTTTACCGGCTATGTTTCCGACGATGACAAATATACCCTTTATTCCGGAGCCATGGCATACTGTCTTCCGTCCCTCTACGAAGGCTTCGGGCTTCCTATCCTGGAGGCCATGAAATGCGGGGCTCCTGTCATAACTTCAGACTTTTCTTCCACATCCGAAGTTGCCGGAAATGCCGCACTTCTGGTAAATCCCCTTGAAACCGGAGAAATAACCGCAGCCATGAAAAGAATTGCTGAGGACAGCTCTCTCCGGAAGACCCTGACCGAAAAGGGATATAAGCGTGAAAGCGAATTTTCCTGGAAAAAGGCGGCTGCCGAAACTCTGGACATATACAGGGAGCTTCTGAAATAAGATGAAAAGGGTGGTCATTTCTTCTAATACAGCATGGACGGTTTTCAATCACAGGGCCGGATTTATCGAAACACTGAAAGGGCTTGGATACGAGGTTCACACCGTGGCGCCTGCTGCCAATTTCACATCAATAAAGAATCCCGGTACTGTTTTCCATGAGGTAAAGAACCTGGAGAGAAAGGGAAAGAATCCTTTTTCAGATCTTTTCCTGATACTTGAATATTATAAAATCTATAAGAAAATAAAGCCGGATATGGTTTTTACCTATACAATAAAGACCAATATCTACAGTGCCATTGCCTGCCGTCTTGCCGGAATCAGGATAGCCTGTACGGTAAACGGCCTGGGAACAGCCTTTGACAATCCTTCCGGCATGACATACCGCATAGTGAAGCAGCTCTACAAGTGGGCTTTCAAAAAGGCCTTTGCCGTGATTTTCCAGAACCCGGATGACCGTCAGTTCTTTATCTATGAAAAGATAATCGGCGAAAGGAATGTATATCTTGTTAATGGGTCAGGTGCCGATCTTGAAAAGTTTGACTTTACCCCGGTACCTGAAACAAGAAAATTCATGCTTATTTCCCGCATGCTCAGAAACAAGGGAATAGGAGAGTTTATCGAGGCGGCGGGACGGCTGAAAAAGGAGTTTCCCGATTCTGAATTTGTACTTCTGGGCCCTGCGGACAATGACAATCCCATGGGAGTCAGGCTTTCAGAGCTGGAGGCCCTGGATCCTGAAAAAGGGGCATACTACGGCGGCCAGACCAAGGATGTAAGACCTTATATTGCATCCTGCAGCGCAGTGGTTCTTCCATCCTACTACAGGGAAGGAATTCCCAAGATTCTCATAGAGGCCCTTGCCATGGGAAGGCCGGTAATCACCACCGACATGCCGGGCTGCAGGGAAACAGTTACAGACGGCGAAAACGGCTATGTAACCGAGGCGAGATCTGCCGATGACCTGTATCGTGTGCTTAAGAAATTCATTCTTCTCAGCCGGGAAGAAAGGCTGGAAATGGGCAGAAGGAGCCGTATGCTTGCAGAAGAAAAATTTGACGAAAAGAAAGTTATATCAGTATATTTGGAGATATTGAAAAGATGAAAAAATTGGTTTTGTTTCTTGTTTTGTTTGCCGTGCCGATTGCTGCATTCTCGCAGTTTTCCATCAAGCCTGAGTTCAGCATTGAGTCCAACGATGAAATGGATAAGGACGATTTTTACGACCTTCAGGGAAAGCTCCGTTTCAAGTTTGATGCCACCGATGATATAGAACTGGTGTTCAAGCCTGTGCTGGACAAGTACGAGGTAGACGTGGATGAGATTTCCGCAAAATATACCTTTCTTGAAAACCATTCCGTAAAGGCGGGTAAATTCGAGAATATCCTGACTCTTGACGACTATATCGGTTCCTTTGACCGTCCTTTTGCCAGAAAGAATATCATTACCCGGGAACTGAAGGATCAGGGTTATATTTCCCGCGCCATCGGAGGCAAGTACGAATACAGGGATGAAAGCGGAGACAACTGGGGCGGTTTTGCCCATGTGCTCTACATTCCTTCCCAGCTGGAGCCTCAGCTCTGCGGCGGATTCTACCGTCAGGATCCCGATAAGGAAATGGTGGCCGGAATCTTTGTTTCCTATTATCCGTTCCTGAATCACAAGAAATGGGATGCATCCGAGAAGGACTATCCCCGGGATAATTTCTACGGCAACCTGGTCTATGCCGATTACCGTGGAAAATATATTTACGGTGCCGAGCTTACATTGGGCTCCGGGTTGGTCAATCCCATGGGGCACATAAACTTTGATGCAGATACAGAGCATCCTTTCTTCGGCGGAGCCGATATCCACGGCGGTATCAATGTACAGCTTACAGATTTCGTACGCTGGCTTCCGATGCTCAGAGGAACTGCCTTTATTCCCGAGATCTCCGAGGCAGACTGCAACGAATTCGAAGTACTGTTCGGAAACCAGTTCACCTATAAGGAGAATGTCAAGCTCCATCTGGACGGAGGCCTGGGAATCATTACCAAGCATGACGGCTTCGGGGATGATGATCTTAAAACAAAACTCGAACTGAGATGGGCGGTGTCAGTTGTTATCAAGAATTAAGCTTTTAACAGTTCTGATTCTATCTTTTTCCTTTTTTTCCTGCGGCGAATTCATCGGATTTGACGATTTTACCGATCCCGATGTGGGAAATGTAAAGAAGATAAAGGTATATTTTTCGGAAGAGAACATGGAACGGTTCTACGACAGTGTTTCGCCTCCGGAGGAGGATCATACTCCGTGCCGCATTACGGTAAATAACGGCGTGAACGTGGAGGGAACCATGAGAGTCAGAGGCAATACCTCCCGCCGTTACCCGAAGAAGAACTTTACCCTGAGGATAAAGGAGGGAATGCACGAGGGAAATTATGCCCTTATGCACGAGGATTTCACCTGGCTGAAGAATCGTATTGTCATGTATGCCTACAACAATTTCATGTACAAGGGAGAGGCGCTGGTTCCTGCTCCTGAAACAGAGGCAGTGGCACTTTATATCAATGACAAGTACATCGGCTACTACGCCAAGGTGGACATGTACAGCCAGGAGCAGCTGGAGGCATGGAAAAGCGGTTTCATGTCGGAGCTGTTCAAGATAGAGCTTCTGGGATACGAGGAAAATCCTCTCCGTTCCAATTCCGAAAGGAAATTTCCCGATAACGACGATTTTTCTTCTCTGGAAACCCTTATCGTAAACACAAACTACATGTCCGATGCCCAATGGAATGAGTGGGTGGAATCCCATATCGATGTGGATAATTTCATCAGATACATGGTGGTCCACGATTTCTTTGCCGTGGGCGATACCGCAAACTGGAACTACTACCTGTACAATTACGGAAAGATGGTTTTCCTCCCCTGGGACAACGAGCTGGGAATGGAGCTGAATTCAGGCCGTATCTACGGAGACGGAAAAATCCAGCGCCGTATACTTACAGTTCCTTCGGTACGGACCGCCTACAAACAGGCCATGACAGATCTGGCCGATGACACAGCTTTTCTCAATGAGCTGAAGGCACAGGTGGACAAATGGTATGACGAGGCTTTTTTTGCCGTAAAGAACGATCCAAGCTACCGTTATACCGAAAAGGATTTTACAAATATGAAAAATTACATAAAATATTTTATCAGCAACAGGGGAGATATAGTTAAAGGACTGTTATGAAAAAGATACTGATTTTATTTACTGTTTTGATACTCTGTTCCGTTTCGCTCTTTGCAGCCAAGGAGGACAGGATAAAGTTTGATGCTGAAGTGGAATTCAAGCTGGATGATTCCGACGTAACCGGAGACAAGTATTATCTGGAATACGAGCTGGAAGGGACCTTTACCGCCGAATATATGATAAGCGACCGTCTTTCCACCATTCTCTCCATGGAAATTGACAGGAAGGATGTGGAGCCGGACGAGGTTTCGGTTGTCTATGCCTTTGACGAGCTGAGCTGGATAAAGGGGGGAATTTTCCAGAGAGACCTTTACCTGAACGACTTTGTTAAGAAAAGATACGAGGTTTTCGAAATGGATTCCCCGGGTGTAGAATACATGAAGAAGCTGGGCTGGTCCTCAAACGACACCGGTATCCGCTATGTGCATGACAATTTTCTTACAGATAATCTGACACTGGATGCCACCTTCTTTTTCAATTCATCCCACAACGAAACCCAGTTTATCCTTACAGGAATGTACAACTTCGAGCCGGACCGCCATTTCCTGGCCTTCACGGCATCCTATCTTCCTTATGCGGTTCATCAGGCAGCTCTGGGAATCGGAGACGAATATCAGTACAACAACTTCCTCTTTGATATGAAATATTTCATGTATACCACAAGCTGGGTTGTTACAGCCGAAGCCTCTGCCGGAACCAATCTGGTGGATCCCGTGGGACTGCTTCATTTTCCGGGCAAGGAGGAAAGCTTCTTCGCAGCGGCCGATGCATCCGTGGGCTATAACTTCAGTACATCCCGTTTTGTATACACCCCTGCCTTCAGAGCCGGTATCCTTATGCCGGACATCGACAGGATAGATGACAGCCGCCGTGTGGAGCTCCTTCTTGGAAACTATTTCCACGGCCGCAACGTGTTCATGCATCTGGAAGGGGGCGTGCAGTTCGATACCTATGACAACGGCAGCGGACTTGAAACAGATTTTGAACCGATATGGAGTATAAGCTTTTGCGTAAAATCCTGAAGTTTGCCATAATTCCCGTTCTTTCGCTTCTTCTTTTTTCCTGCGGCGAGTTCGTGGGGCTTGCGGATAATGACGATCCCGATGTGGGGAGTGTTTCCAAGGTAAAGATCCATCTTACAGACCGGGAAACCGAGACTCTCTATGGCTCCGTTTCCACCGATGACTATGCCAGATGCCGCATTGAAAAGGGGAGCTGGACCGGAGAAGGAAAGATCAAGGTCAGGGGCTATACATCCAGAATGCATTCCAAGAAATCCTTCATGCTGAAGATAGACGGAAAGAAATATGTGCTTGAAAGGGGACAGTCCGGCGGCGGTGTGGATAACAGGATTGCCATGCGGGCCTATCAGCTGGCGGGTCTTCCGGCCTGCGATACCGAAACCATAGCCCTCTTCCTTAACGACGAATATATCGGATGCTACAATTTCATCACCTACTATGACGAAAACGAGATAGCAGGAGAGCTTTTCAAGTGCTATTTCGAGGATTATAACGATCTGGGGGCAAACAATCCCCTTGCATCCCTGTCCGAAAAGAAATTCCCGGATGATGACAACTTTGCCAATCTGGAGCATCTTGTTTCAGCCTGTGTAACCAAATCGGATGAAGGCTGGAGAGAATTTGTAAACAGGTATGTGGACGTGGAGAAGTTTGCATCCTATCTGGCAGTGCATAATTTTCTTACGGTAAAGGATACCTTCAGAACAAATTTCTATATCTGTTTTGACGGAAAATTCTACTTCCTGCCTTGGGACAATGAAAGCTGTATCTACAGCGATATAAGCGGTTACGATCTTTCGGGAGACAATCAGCTGGTACGCCGGCTTACATCCGTACCCGAGGTCAGGGCTGCATACAACAGCCGGGTAAACGAGCTTTTCGTGACACCGGGACCTGAAAACATCCTTTCCGTTCTCAGGGACGAAGCGGCGGAAATGTACGGGGAGGCAGATCTGCCTGTAAGAAACGATCCGTTATACGGTTCATATTACGGAGATTTTGTCAATAACAAGAATGAAGCGGCAGCATATCTGGACAGTACCTCGGGACGCATAACCTGGGGGAGTCTTGAACTGCCTTAAAGGATAAAGGAGAAATATGGAAATTTTTAATTCTTTTGCAGACAATGAATCAACCATCAGGGTGGAATCAATCTGGAACTGTCTGGTGGGACTGGGTCTTTCAGCCTTCTTCAACCTGATCCTGGGAGAAATCTACAAGGTAATGAACAAGACCAAGCAGAACAATTACATAATGATGCAGTCCATGGTCTTTATCTCGGTTATCCTTGCAGGTGCCATGATGGTTATCGGAAACAATCTTGCCGTTGCCTTCGGTCTCGTGGGTGCAGTTTCCATTATCCGTTTCAGGACCAGCGTAAACAGCTTCATAGATATGTCCTTCATCTTCCTGGCCATCGTAATCGGTATGGCAAACGGTCTGGGCTTCTATCTGATTGCGGCTGTCATTGCGGTATTTACCGGGATTCTCATGCTGGCAGTCCATTTTTCAGGCTTCGGGAAAAAATATTTCCTTAACCACATGGAGCTGGATATAACCATTACATTCTTTCAGGGCGAAGAGAACACTCTTCCCGGCAGGGAGCATATAATCAAGGCTGTAACAGAGGCCGGCGGCGGACAGGTCAGTTTTCTTGAGTACAAGGGGAGAAGTGATTCCGTGGAGATTAAGTTCAGGACAGTCTGGACCGATATCAACAATGTCCAGAACATAGACAGCCGGCTGAGGGAAAGCTTTCCGGACGGCAATTATACAATAAAGGCAACCAGGGTCTGAACCTACGGCCTCCGGGTTATGAGGGGGCTTTGGGGACTCCTTTTCCGCTTTAAATTACTTTAGATTGTCTTATTTTTCCTATATTTTATACTGTTTTTCATTATTTGCAAGCAGAAAATTTCAGATTTCTTCAGAAAAAAGTACTTTTTACTTAGAGAATTTACTTAAACTAAGAGGGCTGAACTGTAGTATCTTTCCGTTCAAATTTTTGATTTTTGCCCTGGAATTTAACTAAGCAAACAATACTAACTATGGTTATTTTTAATAAAATTGACCGTCGGGTTTTTGACGAAAATACCCGGCGGTCGCTGCTCAAATTTGCAAATAATTTAAGTAAAAATAGGTTTCATGCTAATTTAGACATTAGCTACTGAATCATGCATTTTGATTTCATGAATCTGTTCTACAAGATGTCTGTTAGCTTGAGGATTGTTTACATCATAAACCCAGTTATGATTAAAACAATTTATTGCTGCATTGTTTCCAGAACTGCCAATTACCAAGCTGTGGAAGTTTGTATTATCTTTCTGTGCAGATTCTATTTGTGTCTTTATGCCGTTATCTAATGTCTGCATTACAAAGTCAGATATCATCAGAACATCAGCATTTTTCCATTCGTTTTTTGAAAGCATTTTTACAGCATGTTTAAGTGCTGGAGTTGCATCTGTTCCACCATGAAATGACATTCTAAGGAATTGAACAAGCTTGCCAATTGGGTTAGCTGAAAAATCTGTAAGATCAAGAGTTTCAAAGCTTGTTGAGAATGAAATCAGGTAACACTTTCTTTCTTCCTCAATAGCAATCTTTGAGAGTGCAAAGGTTATAGTCTTTGCAATATTCTCTGGAATTCCATGCATTGAGCCACTTGTATCTACGCAGATAATTATCGGACCTTTGGGCTCTTTTTTTTCTACAGTTGTTTCCTCTTTTTCTTTTGATTCTTCTTGTTCTTCTTCCATTCGCTGATAGTCATACGATAAGAGTTGTTTCTGTGCGAACTTCAATTGAAAAAGTTTGTTTGCGGCCGGATTATTCATCAAAGATAATTCGCTTGGTAAAACCGAGGAAATATCATTGGAAAACCGAAGACCGTTTATTTCACCTTTATATGCATGTTTAGGCTGCCAGCTGGATTTTATAACTACTTTATCACGTAACTCTTTTTCATAAGAGATTTGTGCACGAGTTTGTTTTCCTAAAAGGTCAGCTAATTCTTTTAAGGATTCATCATTCTCAAGTAACTTTGCAAAAGTGTCTAGAATTTCAAATCCACTAGTTTCAAAAGTTCCTTCGCTTAAATCCCACAATCGTCCGAGATTCTTGATAAAAGGCATCAGGAGACTTTCAAGTTTCATAAACTTATAGATTTTTGAATAAAGCTTTTCTAAGAATTCTTTTCGCTTTGAATCAATCTGTGCTAGTTCCCATTTTGATTTTCTTTCAACAAGATTTTGCTCTAAATCCAAAATGATATTTCTTTTAAGGATTTCCAGCTTATCAGCAGATTTCCATTTGAGGAATTCAATTTCGTCTCCTTTTTCGTTCTTAGACTTTACCAGCTTGGCCTCTTTTACAAACTGATTATGATAAAAGTCAAAATTTACAGTACTTGCTTCGATAGCACCTCTTTTCGAATCACTTATAGATGGAAGCCGTTTATAGTGATATTCCATCTTTGAAGAGTCTTTTATAAGATCACTTGCAATATCTTCTGCGGCTTGAAGTTTTTGCTGTTCAATAAAAATCGCCTCTTCTCTGAAAGGATCTTCTTTCACTAAGTATTTATTTACTTTCTCAAGCCATTCAAGAATGTCAGTCTGAATATTTTCTGAAAGACCTGTATGTTTTCTTTCATATTCCAAAATATTGTTTTGTGAAGAAATTTCTTTGAGAATTGAAGCTCCGAGTTCTGTATACTTATTCTTTGGAAACTCAATTCTAACATCTTCTGGGATATTTGGATTTGTATATTCTTCCATTGCATCAACAAACTGTTTCTTTTCAGATTCGGAACCTAATGCTGATGATGTAAGATTTTCAAAGCGACGTTTTTTCTTTGAATCTTGTCGGTAACGTTTTATATTAGCGAACAAATCGTATTCTATCTTGGAAAGATTTGATGATACGGTTGAGAGTATTGAAGTCAGAACTGAATCAGATAAATCTTCTTCCTGATGTGCTATTTTATTTCTCGAGATACGCATTGCTTCCCACCATACAGGCTTATTTGGAAACTGTACATGTTTAATGCATTCTCTGAATTGCTGAACTTTTATTTGAATCCATGCGCGAGCTTCTTCGGAAATAGAATGAATATCTTTTATTCCTTC
>JAZNLX010000202.1:0-2050 GCA_045579325.1 Spirochaetia bacterium | reverse complement strand
CCCCATCTCATAGGCCAGTCAATACGCCATGGGAGCTTAGCTACGGATGTGGTTCTGAGATCCACAGTCTCCTCGTGACCGCATGAATCGCAGACATAGGAAACGCCCCATTCTCCGTCCCATCCCTTTACTGTGGTTGTATCCTTATGACAGCGGCTGCAGAAAACGGAAACCGGCTGCCACTCCTCAGGAAGCGGCTCTGTCCTGAACTCATCCAGGAATGCTTTGATTTCCTTCTTTTTCTCAAAAGCCTTTCTCATTCCTTCCGCATATCTGGAAGCCTGGTAGTTCTTTGCCTGATAAAGATATTCAGGGTATACACCTACCAGAGGGAGAAGAGATTCCAGTTCCACTTCGTGGGCTCTGGCATAGCTTTCTTCCTTTCCCCATGGGTCCGGAACCATGGTTATAGGAAAACGGAGATAGCCTGCAAGCTTGTCTTGGTCAGGCATGTTTTTAGGAACTTTTCTGAACACGTCATAATCGTCCCATGAATATATGAAACGCACCTTTTCCCCTTTCTGGCTCAAGGCACGGGCAACAAGCTCCACGGAAATGATTTCCCTGAAGTTTCCTATGTGAACTGTACCTGAAGGGGTAATACCTGAGGCACATACGAATGCATTCTTGTTTTCACCGAGAAACTTTGTTCTTTCACGGATAATCTTGTCTGCTGTGATGTCAGCCCAGTGCACGGACTGAATGTTTTCTTTCTTTTCCATGTTTTTAAATATATAAGAAAAAATATATTTTATTCAATGTTTGTTGTAATTAATTTTTATAGTAATTATATTTAACATATATGAAAACCGAAGATATTTCTGACGACGTAGTAGTAAGACTGGAAAATGACAGATTTGTAAATTTCTGCGGAATAGTGCCTGAGGAAGTGAGACCCGGATACGGCAGAGCTTCCGTAAAGATCAGGAACCACCACCTGAACGGAGTGGGGATAATCCAGGGGGGACTTCTTTTTACCCTGGCCGACTACGCATTTGCCATGGCAGCCAATTCCAGAGGCAAGACAGCGGTGGCTGTGGAGGCATCGGTCTCCTTCATAAAGGGAGTTTCGGAGGGAATACTGACTGCTGAGGCGGTGGAGGTTTCCTGCAAGAAGACCCTGGCCAGATACGATGTGCGGATAACCAACGAGCAAGGGGAAATGATAGCCCTTTACCACGGAACTGCATTCCGTAAAGATTGACAGGATAAATTTTCCATTGTATCATCTAAAACAATATGAAAATTGCTCACATTCACAGCGGCGTAAGGGGAATCGCTTCTTACGCCCTTAACATATATAGATATTTTGAAGAAATCAATCAGGAAACATTGGTAGTAAGCGAGGCCAAATGGAAAAAGCAGGCAATTCCCGTATATGAACCCGATTCATACCTTATCGGCGGCATCCTTCCATGGGCAAAACATCCAAACGACGTACTCGAAAGGCTCAGGGAATTCCAGCCTGACGTAATCCATCACCATCATCCGTCGGGAAGGCTTGACTTCTCCATCGAGAGATTCAGGAAAAAGCTTGATGTTCCGCTTATCTGCACATTCCACATGTCCGTAGGTTCCAAGAAGTACATGGTGGACAAGTTCATGAATGAGTTTTTCACCCTTACAAAAAGAAATTTCAGAAATGCGGCCTGTCATGTGGCCATAAGCCAGTTTGTAAAGAAACAGCTGGAGGAAATAGGATGTGTTCCCAAAGAAAAAATTGTTCTTCTCTATGCGGGAGTAAATCCTGAGATCTTCAAGCCGGTGGAATACACACCTCACGATACCCTGGAAATCACATTTGTCGGACAGATTACCCCGGAAAAGGGAATCGACCTTCTTATCGACGTGGTTCAGCAGCTTTCCAAGGAGCGCAAGGTAAGGCTTAACATTGTCGGAAACGGTACATTGAAAAACTTCCTGCAGAAAAAGACAGAGGGAGATCCGGCCATCAACTGGGTAGGCTTCCTGAAAAGCCCTCAGGAGGTAAGTGCCTTCTATGCGAATTCCGACGTAACCGTACTTCCTGTAAGGTGGGACGAAGCTTTCT
>JAZNLX010000201.1:0-2286 GCA_045579325.1 Spirochaetia bacterium | reverse complement strand
CCTTTCCTACAGGTACAACATTTCCTTTGCAAAAAAGAATATCGCAGGCCTGGTGAATAGGATATGTGAGCATTCCGGCATTTACGGAGGAAAGCTCTGATTTGGTTATTTCTTCCTTGACGGTAGGATTTCTTTCAAGCTCTGCACTTGAAACCAGTGTAAGGAAAGGGAGCATGAGCTGATTTGCTTCGGGAATGTAGCTGTGAGGATAGATGATTACCTTCTCGCTTGGTTTGATTCCCGCTGCAAGATAGTCGATTACAAGCTGCTTTGTGTTCTGTGAGATTTCGGAAAAAGCTTCGTGGTCTGTAAGTACCTGGTAATCGGCAATGAGAATACAGGTCGGAACTCCCAGATCTGCCAGTCTTACCCTGTTCTGGAGAGAACCGAAATAATGACCGATATGAAGGCGTCCGGTAGGTCTGTCTCCTGTAAGAACCCTGTATTTCTGGGGATTTACGAGGATATCCTTTTCTATGTTTCTGCTTCTTTCAAGGGAAGCTTCGTAGGTTGCGCTATGTTCTACAACGTTTTCCATCATTTTCTCCGTCAGATCCTGAATTTAAGGGAATTGAGAGTATTCTGCATGAGCATGGCAATGGTCATCGGACCTACACCGCCCGGAACAGGAGTGATGCTTCCCGCAATCTTGGAAATAGCTTCGAAGTCTGTGTCCCCCTTGAGGATGGCCACCTTCTTTCCTGTCTTTTCGCTGATTTTTTCTCCAACGCGGTTTACACCCACGTCGATTACACATGCACCCGGTTTAACCCATTCAGGCTTGATAAGATCGGGACATCCGGCTGCGGCAACCAGGATATCTGCTCTTTTGCAGTGAGATGCAAGATCCTTGGTTCCTGTGTGAACCAGTGTAACGGTGGCATTTGCATTCTTACCTTTTCTGCAGAGCATGTTGGCAAGGGGCTTTCCCACCAGATTGGATCTACCCACTATAACAACCTCGGCACCGTTTGTTTCTACACCGGAGCGTTCGATAAGTTCCACGATTCCGGCCGGAGTACATGGAGGAAACTTAACGTGTTCGCCTCCCAGAACAAGACGGCCGATGTTTACTGGATGAAAGCCATCCACATCCTTGTCGGGATCTATGGCGTAAATAATTTTGTTTTCGTCGATATGTTTAGGCAGGGGAAGCTGAACCAGGATTCCGTGGATGGAATCGTCCTTGTTGTACTTTTCAACCTCTGCAAGAAGTGCTTCTTCTGAAATGTCGGCAGGAAGGTTGACCTGAACCTCGTTGAAGCCCATTTCTATTGCTGTCTTTACCTTGAGTGTAACATATGATACGGAAGCGGGATTTTCTCCTACGAGAATTGTAACAAGTCCCGGTACAATTCCTTTTTCTTCCTTGATTTTCTGTGTTTCTGCCTTGATTTCCTCGAGGATGGCCTTTCTGATTTCAAGTCCGTTAATTATTTTTGCCTGCATTTGTTTTCTCCAAAGCTATATTAAGAAGTTTTTTTCCGATTTCGTATTTTGAAGCCAGCTCAAGTCTGCGGATTTCCCCATCCTTGCTTACTGCCAGCATTTCGTTGGTATCTGTACCGAATCCCCGGCCTGCCTTTGACACGTCATTGATGGCAATCATGTCTGCATCTGCAATGGCCATTCTTCTCTTGCCGTCATCCAGAAGCTCCTGCTCGGAAAGATCGTGAAGCGCCCTGAATGCCACAAGGAATACCTTGGGAAACCTTTCCTTGATTCTGTCTATGATTTTAGGTGTGGGAACAAGCTCCAGCACCAGGTTCTTATGTTCTCTGGTTGATATTTTTGTTCCTGAGGATTCTACAGGCTGCCAGTCTCCCACTGCCGCTGCCGCAAACATCATGTCATATTCGGATGAAGCAAGCTCATCCTCCACCGCCTTCTTCATCTTGCAGGCAGTATCTGCATTTATGATATTTATACCCGGAACGGAATCTACGGAACCTTTTCCGTATACCACGGTAACTTCGGCTCCCATGTCACGGGCTGCTTCGGCCAGGGCAAAGCCCATCTTGCCTGTGCTGTTGTTGGTAATCACCCTTACAGGATCGATGTATTCCACAGTTCTTCCTGCCGTAATGAGGATTTTTTTTCCGGCAAGAGGCTTGTCTCCCTCCAGCACGGAACATACTGTGTTTACAATATCTGTATTTTCTGGAATCTTGGCTTTTCCTTCCTCTACTCTCGGAAGCATTACGGTGATTCCAGCTTTTTTAAGCTTTTCTATGTTTTCGATAACAAAGGGATGCCTGTACATAGGTTCGTGCATGGCAGGTACCA
>JAZNLX010000200.1:0-1565 GCA_045579325.1 Spirochaetia bacterium | reverse complement strand
AAAATCACCTTCCCTTTCGGAATTTCCTTTTTCACGGCCCCCATGCACCCCAGCATGGCCAGCAGATTTTCATCGGCAATATCATTGAAAAGAACACTTTTCTTCAGAATTTCCAGATATTTTTTCATAAATTTTACTTCCTGTTGAAATTTCAATATATTTTAATCAGAAAGCTGTTTAGTATTCAATCAGCAATCAAGGAGAAAATGATGATAAGAAAAATAATCAGAATAAATAGAGATAAATGCAACGGATGCGGAGCCTGTGTCACTGCGTGTCACGAGGGAGCAATCGGAATGGTGGACGGCAAAGCGGAACTGCTTAAGGAAAACTACTGCGACGGTCTTGGCGACTGTCTTCCTGCATGTCCTACCGGTGCTATTTCCTTTGAAACAAGGGAGGCAGCCCCTTACGACGAGAAGGCGGTGGAAGCGGCAAAGCAGGATAAGGGAAAAATAATCTCTTTCGGATGTCCCGGAAAAATGGCCAGGAGCATGGAAGGATCACTCAGACAGTGGCCGGTTCAGATAAAGCTGGTACCTGTAAATGCACCTTGGTTCCGGAATTCAGACCTGCTTGTGGCTGCCGACTGTACTGCATTTGCATTCGGGGATTTCCACAACAGGTTAATGAAAGGGAAAATTACCCTTGTGGGATGTCCGAAGCTGGATTCGGTGGATTATTCGGAAAAGCTTACTGAAATCATCAGAAACAATGAAATCAGAAGCATAACCGTTGCCAGGATGGAGGTTCCGTGCTGCGGAGGAATAGAATATGCGGTTGCCAAGGCTTTGGCAGCATCCGGCAAACAGTTGCCTTGCAGGGTTGTAACTGTCTCCACAGACGGAAAGATATTGGAAGAAAAGGAAATATAAGGAGATTCAATATGGAAAACAAGATGTTCTGCTTTCAGTGCGAACAGACAGCCGGATGTAAAGGCTGCATGGGAAATGCCGGTGTATGCGGCAAGAAATCTGATACAACTGCCCTTCAGGACAAGCTTACAGGAACAATGATCGGGCTTGCAGTTTCTGCATTGAAGAAACCGGAGCTTATTACGGCAGATACGGACAGGCTTGTTATCGAAGGTTTGTTCACAACCGTTACAAATGTAAATTTCAACAACGAAACCGTAGAAGCCATGAATGAAAAAATCAGAAGCGAAGCAAAGAAATTCAGCAGATGCTCCCGCTGTTACGATGTAAATAAGATATGGGAAGGAAATGAGGATATCAGATCCCTTAAATCCCTTATTCTGTTCGGTATCCGGGGTATGGCAGCTTACGCATATCATGCCGAGGTTCTCGGTTACAGGGACGAAGCTGTAAACCGCTTTTTCTACAAGTCCCTGGCAGCATTGGGAAATGACAAATACGCGACAGATGAGCTCCTTCCTGTGGTGATGGAGGTGGGAGAAATCAACCTCAAGTGCATGGAACTCCTTGACCGGGCCAATACGGAATCATACGGCCATCCTGCCCCTGCGGAAGTGAGCCTGCAGGTTGAAAAAGGGCCGTTCATCATTATTTCCGGGCACGATCTCTACGATCTTAAAAAACTCCTTG
>JAZNLX010000199.1:0-2174 GCA_045579325.1 Spirochaetia bacterium | reverse complement strand
ATGCAGATGTGGCTGTAAGATCCCTGCCCTTCGTGGCTGCCGAAAAACCGGAAGTAATTGACATCAACTGCGGCTGCCCCGTACCTAAGGTACTGAAATCGGGCTGCGGTGCCGCCCTGGGAAGAGATCCGCAGAGAATATATGAAATAGTAAGCGCCCTGAAAAACGAAACCGATATTCCGGTTACCATAAAGATAAGATCGGGCTGGGACAAAAGCTCAATCAACTTTCTTCAGGTGGCAGAATCGGCTCAGAAAGCCGGGGTAAATGCCATAACTCTTCATCCCAGAACCAGAAGCCAGGATTATGCGGGCTTTGCAGACTGGAGCCTGATAAAGGAACTGAAAGCAAATTCCTCCGTTCCGATCATAGGCTCCGGAGACCTTTTCTCCCCGGAGGCAGTCAAGGAGATGCTGGAAACCACAGGCTGCGACGGTGTCATGATTGCCAGAGGTGCGGTGGGTTGTCCCGAGATCTTCACATACAGCAGGGAACTTATAGAAAAAGGGAGCTATACTCAGATTTCGCCGCAGGAAAGACTTGAAAATGCACTCAGGCACTTTAACCGGTCTGTAAGATATCTGGGAGAAGCACTGGCCTGCAAGGAAATGAAAAAGCATCTCTGTGCCTATACAAAGGGGCTTCCAGGCAGTGCGGAAATAAGAAACAAAATCGTATACTGCACCAGTGCAGAGGAATATCTGAAAATACTGAAAAGCTTTCTTTCAGAAAAATAATCAAAGCAGCTTTATAAGCTTGGCTATAAGATTCTTGTCGCCGCGCTGGCTGTCGCCGGGGGTCTTGGCCATGGTTACCCAGTATCTGGAATCGCCGTAATATCTTATCTTATAATGCTTTCCCACATCGGTGCATCTGAACCCAAGAGCCTCCAGCTTGTTTTTCAGCCCCTCGCTGAGCCCGTCGTACCCCTTAAGGAGATTTTTTACCGCTTCCCTTCTTTTTTCAAGAATACGCTGATAATCATTGTTTCTGATAAAGTGTTCAAGCACCTCTTTACGGCGGCTGCCATCTTCGCATTTACGGATATATTCATCCACTGCAGCCAGAACCATATCCTTGGTTTCCCCTTGGAAAAACTCCTCACATCCGGCCAGATAAAGGGTTTCTGTACTTTTGAGCCCTGCAAGCTCGGCCCGGAGCTCTCCGTTCTGCTGCCTTAGCTTTTCTATGGTTTCCTCATACCGTTTTCTTTCCTTCTCATACGGATCCGGTTCCTTTGCAGGAAGAATCAAAGGCTTTTCGGCCGGAGCTGAAGGCTTTTCCGACATAGCCGGAATTTCCCTGAGAGAGCCTTTGGATGGGGCAGCAGAAAGAACCTGCTTTTCAGGCAGCGAATCCGGAACCGAGACCTGAGGAAGGGAAAATTCCCCCGAAACAATCTTATGTGAAGAAGGAAGTTTTTCTTCCCATATATAGGTTTTTCCTTCGTAAACGGTGAATACGGAAGCATCCCGGACACTGTATTCCATTGTTTCCCGGTTTATAACGGAAACCAGCCTTCCGGATGCAGGATCAAGCCTGAGACACCCTGTAAGGGTATTTTCCCGGCGCAGGAAGAGCATGGCATCGGCTCCGGCCGCGGCAGCCTCCTGTCGGTTTGAGACCACCGGAAAAAGAGCGGCAGTTCTGACCTCGGAGCTGATAATCAGGGTTCGGGTCCCCTTTTTTACACATTTGTCAAACTCTATGAAAGTGCCCACATGACCTGCTGCACGGCTGTTTGCAAGAAGTACGGGACAGGAAGGAATCTCAACCCCTTTCCTTGCAGAGAGGATTTCCACCTTCGAGCAGTCGGTTCCGGGCTGGGATGCCTTCACAAAGCCAAGATACTTCATTCAACCTCAGACAAGGAGAGTCATTCCCAGAATGTAGATAAGCATGGAAACCACAGGCATTACCGGAACACGTCCGATACACTTGAGGTTTTTCTGCATAAGAAGAATGAGAAGGATTCCCTGAAGAACGGCATTGAATACACCCAGTATCATCATTCCGTCTTCCCTGCTGAATACGGATACACTGCTTCTTGAAACAGATTCGGCAAAGGCAAGGACAAAGAAATTGAAGATATTGCTTCCCAGAATATTTCCGATTCCCATTTCCACGGAACCGCAGATAATGGAAGTAATAGTTACAACCAGTTCAGGGAGAGA
>JAZNLX010000198.1:0-4963 GCA_045579325.1 Spirochaetia bacterium | reverse complement strand
GGCAACAATGCTACTGAGCCCCTCAATAATGTAGCAGAAACCTCCTCCCTGACCGCCCATTGTGTATGCGGGACGTACAACTACGGGAAATCCGATTTCGTCGGCTATTCTTTCAGCCTCTTCCACTGTGTGGCAGATTCCTGAACGGGGGGTATCGATTCCCAGGCTGTCCATTGTGGCCTTGAAAATTTCCCTGTCCTCTCCTCTTTCGATGGCATCCAGGTTTACACCGATGACCTTGACTCCGTATCTGTCCAGAACTCCTGCCTTGTTAAGCTCGCAGGCCAGGTTGAGTCCTGTCTGTCCTCCCAGGTTTGGAAGAAGTGCATCGGGACGTTCCTTTTCGATGATCTGGCTGAGTCTTTCCACATTGAGTGGTTCTATATAAGTTGCATCAGCCATTACCGGGTCTGTCATGATTGTAGCAGGATTGGAATTGACCAGCACGATGCTGTATCCCTGCTCCTTCAATGCCTTGCACGCCTGTGTTCCGGAGTAGTCAAACTCACATGCCTGTCCGATTACAATCGGGCCTGATCCGATTATCAGGACTTTTTTTATATCTTCACGTTTCATAATTTATGCCCTAACTTATAAAGTTATATTATATTCTGTTTTTGTTCAAGGATAATCCCGCACATCACGGAAATACCGTTCTCCAGAGCACCGTCTTCAAAGTCATAGCTGTTGCTGTGAAGGCTGCTGTGGTTTTCTCCCATGCCCAGTCTGAAGTAGACGCCCGGAACCTTTTCCAGAAAAAATCCGAAATCGTCGCCGCACATGGAGCAGACGGCATCCGAGCCGCTGTTTTCCTTGCCCGCATATTTTCCGGACACCATTTCCAGATAGGAACAGAGTTCCGGATCGTTAAACGTAGCCGCATAGTTCGGAAGAGGATGAAGTATTTCATATTTACCGCCGATTCCTGTTACGAACCTGTCCAGGTATTCATGCATGAGCTCATCTATCCTGAGGCCGGTCTCCTTGTAAAGATATCTGGCTGTTCCTTTAAGCACCAGCCTGCCGGGAATGACATTAAATGCGCTTCCGCCGTTTATGGAGCATACGGAAAATACCGCAGGCTTCTCCGGCACGGATAGAACTGATATTTCGTCTTTCATGGCTGCAATGAAGCGGGATGAGGCATGGATAAGATCGCAGGCAAGATGGGGCATGGCACCGTGTCCGCCCGCGCCGGTCAGGACTATTTCAAAATCCTCGGTATAGGCCATTATAGGCCCCCGGCAGAACCTGATAAAGCCCACCTTCTCTCCCGGCCATCCATGCAGGGCGTAGGCTTCGTCCACCCGGTATTTATCCAGGTATCCGGCCTCGGTCAGCGTTTTTCCACCGGCCACGCTCTCCTCTGCCGGCTGAAAAAGGAACTGAACGTTGCAGTTCAGTTTTTCCCGTAGACGGGAAAGAACGGCAGCGGTACCCAGCAGCACCGCCACATGGCCGTCGTGGCCGCAGCTGTGTGCAAAGCCCGGGTGGCCGGAGCTGTAAGGGAGACCTGTATCTTCTGTTATGGGAAGTGCATCCATATCGGCACGGAGAAGGATTGTTTTCAGGTTTTCTCCGTTTCCCTTTATAAATGCGGTAACCTCGGTGCCAAGGAACGGTTCTGCAGTTTCAACACCGATTCCGGCAAGATAGCTTCTGATAAATTCCGAGGTCTTAAACTCACTGAAACCAATCTCCGGAATAGAATGAAGAGTGTGCCTCAGTTCTGTTACTTCCGGAAGAATGGATTTAATCAGTTCTTTTATTTCTTTCATATTTTACGGTTGTCTAATACTCTCTTTGCCTTGCCTTCAGAAACAGGGAGGGAATTGCATTCATGCAGCTCCACGGAAGGAGAAATGAAAATTGTGGCTTTCATTCTTTCCCTGATCTTTTCCCTGAGTGCATGGAGATCCCTGGCATCGTCGCTGAATACATCGGCATTGATCTCAGTCTTGATGGTAACGTGGTCAAGAGCACCTTTCTTGTCCACCACAATAAGATAGTTTGTTCCCACTTCCGGCATGCGCATGAGAATTTCCTCGATCTGGGACGGGAATACATTTACACCGTTGATAATAAGCATATCGTCGGTTCTTCCCTTGATTCTCTCCAGTCTTCTGAAGGTTCTTCCGCATTCGCACTGTCCCGGGATAACCCTGGAAAGGTCATGGGTCCTGTATCTGAGAAGAGGAGTGGCCTGGCGGCACAGAATGGAAAGGACAACCTCTCCCGGAACACCGTCCTCTACCACCTTGTCGGTTTCAGGATCCACTATTTCAAGATAGTAAGCATCCTCTGCCACGTGCATTCCGTTCTTGTACACACATTCTATTGCAACACCCGGACCGTTCATTTCGGAAAGGCCGTAGTTGTTGTATACCTCCACTCCGTAAAGCTCCTCGATCTTTCTGGCAATATCGGCACTGTAAGGTTCCGCCCCGGCAATTACCTTCTTGATGTTGAAATCGCTGAGCTTGAAGCCCTCTTCCTCGATTTTTGAATACATGTGCAGCATGTAGCTCGGTGTGGCGTGTACCACGGTGGCCTTGAAATCCCTGAGGAAAGCAAACTGACGTCTGGTATTTCCCGAGCTGATAGGAACCACCATCATTCCCAGTCTCTCTCCGCCGTAATGAAGGGCAAGTCCTCCGGTAAAAAGTCCGTAGGTCATCATGTTCTGAAGAACATCCTCCTTGGTGGCACCGATAAGGGAAATAGCTCTGGCAACCAGTTCTGTCCAGCGCTCGATGTCATGCTGGTTATGATAGATTACAGTAGGTATCCCTGTGGTTCCCGATGAGGCATGAAGTCTTACAACCTCGTCCTTAGGCACGGCAAGAAAGCCATCCGGAAAACCGTCCCTGAGATCATTTTTTGTTGTAAACGGAATCTTTTCAATGTCGGAAAGGGTTTTCAGATCCTCAGGAGACCGGATACCCACATTGTTAAGCCTTTCCTTGTAAAAAGGGGTTCTGAGAGCATATTTTACGGTTTCCCTGAGGCCTGCAAGCTGAATCTTTTCCAGATTTTCCCGAGATATGGTCTCAATTTCCTTATTTCTGTACTTGATTTCCATTCCATTCCTCACTTCTGTCCGAGCTCGAAAGCCTTGATGTTGAGATCTACAAGATCCTGCCCCTTGGCAGCAAAAAGTTCTGTGATGGCAGCCTTGAGGGATTCAATCTTTACGGGAAGTACGGAAGAAGCCGCACCGATAACCACCATGTTCACCGCCCTTGCGTTGCCGGCTTCCCTGGCCAGCGCCACGGACTCAACCAGTCTTGAACCCTTGAAACTCTCCACTTTCTTATAAATTTCCTCTGTGTCGGGATAGTTAGGAATATTGATAAACGGTTCCTTGGCTGTGATGATGACCCCGTCAGGAGCCAGGAATTCTGAATATCTGAGAACTTCCATAGGCTCCATTCCCAGGATAAGGTCTGCAGTTCCCTTTCTTACAAGGTCGCTGGAAATATCGGAATCGGAAAGACGGAGGTGAGACATTACGGCGCCCCCTCTCTGGGACATACCATGAACCTCGGACTGTCTTACGTTGAGATTATCCTTCATGGCACCCTTGGCAATGATTGCAGCCAAAGAGAGAACTCCCTGACCGCCTACTCCGGCAAGAATAATATCGTATTTCATTTGTTAAGCTTCTCCCTTTTAATGCGTCTTTTGGCTTCCTCGAGACATTCCCTTACGGCAATGATTACGGAAAGGCCTTCGTATTCCAGCTCTTTCTTGACTACAGCTGTGTTTTCTTCAAGATTTTTTCTGATAGGGTTGATTACCTTAACATGCTCAGGATCCGCACCCAGACCGATTACCAGATTAACCAGCTTTTCGGAAGGGAGGATTGTAGTCTGCCCTCCTGTCATGGCAACAGTGGAGTTGTCGAGAATAACCACTGTGATAGGGGAATTAGCAGATGCGGCATTGATAAGGGCTGTCATACCCGAATGGTAGAATGTACTGTCTCCGATAACTGCAACGGCAGGCTTAAGTCCCACTTCTGCAGCACCCTGTGCGGTTCCGATGGATGCACCCATGCAGATGATGGTCTCAATGGCGTTGTAAGGAGGAAGCGCTCCCAGGGAATAGCATCCGATGTCGGAAGCAACAATGCTTCTTGGATAATCCTTGATGGCGTTGTTGATAGCCTCGTAGGAATCGATATGAGGACAACCCTGACAGAGCTGAGGAGGACGTCCCGGAAGAGCATCCACCTTTACGGAACTGATTTCAGGAAGTCCGAGAGCAGGTCTTACCACGTCCGGATCAAGCTCTCCTGTAAGAGGCACGCTTCCGTCAAGCTTTCCGGCAATCTCGATGTTCTGCGGAAGGATTCCCTTCAGTGCAGTCTCGATTACAGGATATCCCTCTTCGATTACAAGGAGCTTCTTTACATGAGCTGCCAGCTTGTTGATCTTATCCTTAGGGGCCGGATAGAAGCCGATATGGAGATGAGAAGGATTGATTCCCATTTCTCCCTTGTTTTCTTCGAAATAGTTCTTTCCGAGACCTGTTGTGATAACTCCCAGCTCTGTACCTGCCAGAGTAAGCGGGTTGAAATCGGATTCTTCGGAATAGGCGGCAAATGCCTTGTTTGTTTCCAGAAGTTCCACCCAGAGTTTTCTGGCCAGTGCAGGAAGAAGGCGCCAGCCGCTTGTGTCTTCCGGCTTGCAGATCTCGTTCTGTGCCCTGATTTCGTCCCAAGGCCTGATTACAGCTCTGGAATGGGCAAGTCTGGTTACCATTCTGATAAGAACAGGTACATGGTATTTTTCAGAGATATCGAAAGCTTCCCTGGTCATTTCGTAGGCCTGCTGCTGGTTTACCGGCTCAAAGCAGGGAACCTTGGCAAAATCGGCAAAGAAACGGGAATCCTGTTCTCCCTGTGATGAATGCATACCCGGATCGTCGGCAACCACGATTACCAGACCTCCGTTTATCT
>JAZNLX010000197.1:0-6748 GCA_045579325.1 Spirochaetia bacterium | reverse complement strand
TGGACGAGGCTGTACCCAACAGCGTGCTTACCGATTTCTCCCAGACTGTGGTACGGAACAGGAAGGTGGCATACACCGTGGAAGCAGACAGTGCCACCAGCTTCGACAGCAGCTCGTCCACCCGTTTCACCAACATCAGCTTCAGGGAATTTGACCCGGAAGGAAATATCGGAACAGAAGGGGCGGCTGCAGATGCCACCTACTTCAGCGATACCGACAACATAATCTTTGACGGAGATCTGGTAATCAATTCCAGGGAACAGGATTTTACTTTAAGGAGCAATTACCTGGAATGGAACGACCGCAACCGGATTCTCAAAAGCAGGGACGACACCCCGGTAACCGTAGAACAGGGCGAAGGAACCGTGATAAAAGGGAGAGGCTTCATTTCCGATGCGGCACGCAAGACCTTTACCGTACTCAGCAGCCCGGAAGGAAAATTCACCAAGGAGGAAACCGACAATGAAGAAAGCAATCAGCCTGATTCTCCTGACATTTCTTCTGATCTTTCAGCTCCCGGCCGATGACAATTTCACCTTCTTCGGAGATACGCTCACATCAGTCAGGGCAAAAGGGAGGGAGCAGACAGTTCTTACAGGCAATGCGGGACTTGTATCCTCCACCACTTCCATAAAGGCCGACCTTATAGAAATCTACGGCGAGGACAATGAATTTGCCGAATGCACGGGCAATGTGGAAGTTACCGACAGCAAGAAAGGAATCTCCCTGAAGGCATCCAGGCTCTTCTTCAACAGGAAGGATGATATAATCCGGGCAGAGGGTTCAGCCGTCATGGAAGACATAAAGAACGAAGTGGTGGCAAAAGGCAACTTTCTGGAATACATGGGAGAGGAAGAAACCTGCATGATCCAGATCGGAGTCAGAATATTCAAGGATGACATGGTATGTCGCTCGGAATTTGCGGAATACAGCAGGGATACCAAGATGCTCAGGCTTTCGGGAATGCCTGTGGTTTACAGGGAAGATGACGAATACCGGGCTCTGAGAATCATCATAGACATAGATAAAGATGAAATTACCCTTGAAGGAAGGGTTTCGGGCAGAATATTCTCCGAAAACGGAAAAGAGGAGACAGAATGAGCGATTTTCCTGACGATGGCGAACATCTGGCAGTAAACGGCCTTAAAAAGGTCTTCGGCAAGAAGACTGCGGTAAACGGAATAGATTTTTCCATGCACAAGGGGGAAATTGTAGGCTTCCTGGGGCAGAACGGCGCCGGTAAGACCACAGCCTTTTACATGATTGCAGGCTTTATCAAGCCTACCGCAGGACAAATTCTTCTGGGAGATACCGACATCTCAAAATTCCCCATGTACAAAAGAGCGCTTATGGGAATCTCCTACCTGCCTCAGGAACCGTCCATTTTCAGGAAGCTTACCGTGGAGGAAAACATCTGTGCGGTACTGGAAACCAGAAAAGATATTTCCAAGGAAGAGAAGAAACGGATTCTGGAGGACCTGATCGAGGAATTCGGCATAGGACACATACGGCATCAGAGAGCCTATACCCTTTCGGGAGGAGAACGGAGAAGGACCGAAATTGCCAGAGCCCTTTCCATGAAGCCGAAATACCTGCTTCTGGACGAGCCGTTTTCGGGAATCGACCCTATTGCGGTGGCCGAAATCAAGGGAATAATAAAAAAATTCTCGGACAGGAATATCGGAGTTCTTATTACAGACCATAATGTCAGGGATACTCTGGATATCACAGACAGAGCCTACATCATCAGCAAGGGACAGATTGTGGTACAGGGAAGCAGGGACGAAATACTTGCCGATGAGCTTGCAAGAAAGACCTACCTGGGCGAATCCTTCTCCATGTAATCTTTCTCAGATTCGGTAAACATTGTAATTTCATGCAATTTAGCTCTAAGCAGATTTTTATCAGGCAGCTTAAATGTATAATCAGCAACCATTGCCGGGGAAAGACTGCTGCTTAAAGCATACTCGACAACTGTATCATCTTTACATGTGCAAAGAATCAGGCCGACACTGGGATTCTCATGTTCATTCCGAACATCCCTATTCAATGCTTCCAGATAAAAATTCAGCTGTCCCAGATGTTCAGGTCTGAATTTACAACCTTAAGTTCAACGGCAACAAGACACGAAAGAACCCGGTTATAAAATAACAAATCAACAAAAAAATCAGTATTTCCAACTTGAATTCTATATTCTTCATCTATAAAAGTAAAATCTTTGCCAAACTCCAGTATAAATTTTTTAAGATTTGCAATAATGGATTTTCTTAGATCTTTTTCTTTGAATTTTTTAGGAACATCTAAAAATTCCAGCACATAAAAATCTCTGAATGCTGCAACAGCAGGATATTGTTCTATAAGAGAATGGTGTTTAGATGCATATAGGATATTTCGTTCATAAAGCATACTGTCAATCTGTCTTTCCAATTCTCTTTTTCCGTAATTGTTATCAATACAAAGCCTGATATAAAATTCCTTGGCTTCATCTGTTTTACAATTAGACATGATGATCAGATTATTTGACCATGTAATTTCTCTCACCAGTGGTGAGAGTTTTTCATTTTGACTATAAGTTTCATAAAATTGCTTCATCCTCCAAATATTCTGAGAAGAAAATCCACTTGCAGAAGGGTATGTCTGTTTAAGAAAACATGAAAAATCCCTTACTACCCCTTTTCCCCAGCCATCAGAAGCTGCTTTTTCACTGACAAACTTACCTATCTGCCAATACATCTCAATCATTTCAGCATTTACGGCTTTAATGGCTCTTGTTTTAGCCCTTTCTATAATTTCAATTATATTATTAAAATCGTTGATATATCTGATTATTTCTGTCATTTTTATGTCCGCTCATATCAAAAACAATAAAAAATGACAGTTTGATTCAATTTCGAATCCTTCTCCATGTAAAAAGGACAATAAAACTCTCACCGATGGTGAGAGTTTTATACCGGCGGTCGGAGTCGAACCGACACAGAGTTGCCCCCGACAGATTTTGAGTCTGTTGCGTCTACCAATTTCGCCACGCCGGCCTGTGTTTGTATTACTTAAACTACATTGACTTTTATTTTTTGTCAATCAATAATATCAACGATGTATACCAATTGCTCATTATGCCCAAGAAAATGCGGCATTGACAGAACTTCAGGCAGAACAGGCTTCTGCAAGGCCGGGAACCGGATCCGTCTTTCCTGCGCCACACTCCACTACGGCGAAGAACCACCCATCACGGGAACGGGAGGAAGCGGAACTCTTTTCTTCACAGGCTGTACTCTCCAGTGCAGATTCTGCCAGAACCACCAGATAAGCAGAGGAGGCATAGGACGGGACATAACTACCGACGAATTTGCCGGAATCTGCCTGCAGCTGCAGGAAAAAGGGGCCGAAAACATAAACCTGGTTACAGGCACCATGTACATTCCGTCCATTGCGGAGGGAATAACCAAAGCCAGAAAATCGGGGCTGAAAATTCCGGTTCTGTGGAACTCCTCAGGATACGAGGATACCGACGCCCTGGACCTGATAAACAGCTTTACCGACGTATATCTTCCCGACATAAAAACCCTGAACCATACATTTGCACGCTATTTCTTCAACGCCCCCGACTATCCGGAACGGGCAAAGGCAGCAGTGGAAAAGATGGCCGGATTCGGAAAACCTGAATTCAGGAACGATAAGATAATAAAAGGAACCATAGTACGCCACCTGGTAATTCCCGGTTATGTGGAAATGACAGAAAAAGTACTTAAATGGTATGCTGAAAAGCTTATGGACAAGGCGCTGATTTCCGTCATGTTCCAGTATTCTCCCGAAGCAGCCGAGGGGGATGGTTTTCCCGACAGAACCCTGTCAAAAAGTGAAATGGACATGGTTTACGCCCTGCTGGAAGAATACGGCATAGAAGACGGCTTTATCCAGGAGGAAGAGATTTCCGACGAATGGAACCCGGACTTCAACAACAGATCTCCTTTCCCGGGAGGAACAGGAAAAACTGTATGGCACTGGAAGGACTGAAAAAAAAGCTGCTGATTATTCTTTTTTCCGCCGCAGTTGTACTTCAGGCTCATGGCGTAACGGTCAGAGAAATAGAGGTAGAGGGGCTTAAAAAGACAAATCCCGAAAGATTCATGAAGCTTCTGGAACAGTACAAAGGGAAAGAAGCCGACACTGAGGCTGTTACGGAAACCATACTCCGGACAGGAATTTTCGAAACTCCCGAAACAGAAGTCACCGAAGAGGGAACACTCCGTATCAAGGTAAAGGAAAAATTCTCCTTTCTCCCCATTCCCTTTGCCTCTGCATCATCAGGCACATACATGGGGGGATTGGTCATCATGGACAACAATGCCTTCGGTCTCATGAACAGTCTGGCGGCAGGAGGTTTCTTTTCAGACAGCTCCTACAGCTTTTTCGCCGGATACAGCCACAGGCAGGGTGCCGACGAACCATTCGGATGGCAGTTTGCGGTCAACAGTGGAAAAACCGATGCAGAAACAGAAAATGAATACGGCACCGTGCTTCACAGGTACTCCGGCACCAAATACGGAATCTCGGGAGGCATCAGCTGCCGGCCGCTTCCGGGAATAAGGCTGGGAACCAAGGCAGGCTACAGGACCTTTGACGGCGAGCCTTCGGTTCCGGTATCTGTTTCGGCCTCTGCCGGGAAAAGCAGCTGGAACGGCATCTTCATGAACACATCCTCTCTGGACATAACGGCAGAACACTCCTTTGGCTCGGAAGACAGGAGCTTTTCTTCAATTACCGTAAAGGGACTCTGGGAACAGCCCCTGCCCGGCAGGCTCAGACTTACGGCAGAAGCCGGCTGGTTCCATGCCCCTGATATTCCCCCTGAATACGCAGAATCCCCTTCCGTAACCGGAATCTCCCTTCTGGGAAGCAGATACAAGGTTTCTTCTGCCGCCTCCTGCGGCGCCGGCCTGGAATGGTGTGCCCTGAATCTGCCTTTCGGGATGCTGACCTTTTATGGACAGTATCAGCTGGCATATCTGGAAAATGTAACTTACGGGGAAACTCCTGCTCACGGACCTGTGGCAGGAATAAGATTTTACCTGAAAAAAATAGCATTCCCGGCCATCAACATCTATACTTCGTACAATGCCGACACCGGGAATCTGCGCACCTCGGCAGGAGCGGGATTCAGCTTCTGAATCAGAGAGCCTTTTCTGCCAGGCGGTTTACTCTCTTTATGAATGCTGCAGGATCCTGGATAGGAGCTCCTTCTGCAAGTTTTGCTTCATCAAGAAGAATAAAGCTGATATCTTCGATTGTCTGACTCTCCTCTGTTGCAGCCAGTCTCTTTACAATCTCGTGATCCGGATTGATCTCAAGCACCGGTGCAAATTCGGCATCCTGCTGTCCGATGGAACGGAGAATTGCCTGCATCTGGATAGTAGGATCGTTTTCGTCGGCTACAATACAGGACGGAGAATCGCTGAGTCTGCTTGAAGCAATTACGCTCTTTACGGAATCTCCCAGAACCTCCTTGATCTTTTCAAGCAGCGGCTTGATTGCCTCAGCCTTTTCTTCTGCCTTTTCATCCTTCAGCTCTTCGGCAGAGCCTTTTCTGTTTACGGAAACCAGATCGTATTCCTTGTATTTTCCGATGTTAGGAATAACAATTTCGTCAATCCTGTCATCCATTACCAGAACTTCATAACCCTTTGCCTTGTAGGCTTCCACCAGAGGGGAATTCTTGAGGGCTGTCTCCTTTCCGCCGGAAATGTAGTAGATGGACTTCTGTCCTTCCTTCATTCTCTCCACATACTCTGCAAAGCTTGTAAAACCGTCCACAGCTGTGGATCTGAAGCGGATAAGATCCATGAGTGTATCCATGTTGGACCAGTCTGAATAGAGCCCTTCCTTGAGTACAGCGTTGTACTGTGCAATGAACTCGCCGTACTTTTCCTTGTTGGAGGTGCTGAGAGCCTTGAGCTCTGAAAGAATCTTCTTTACGGATGCGTTGCGGATTGCAGCCATTACCTTGTTCTGCTGGAGAATCTCGCGGCTTACGTTGAGAGGAAGATCCTCGGAATCAATCACGCCCCTGAGGAAACGGAGATATACAGGGAGAAGCTCCTGGTCGTCATCTGTAATGAAAACCCTGGAAACATAAAGCTTTACACCCGGCTTATAGTCCGCATGCAGCATATCGAACGGCGCCTTTTTCGGAATATAGAAAAGTGTTGTGTATTCCAGTGTACCTTCCGCCTTTGTGTGGATATAGAAAAGCGGATCCTCTGTATCGTGGGCAAAATTCTTGTAGAATTCGTTGTAATCCTCTTCTGTAAGCTCTGACTTGGAGCGCTTCCAGAGGGCTGATGCAGAGTTGATCTGCTGGATTTTCTTCTCACGGATTTCCTTAGGATCCTTTTCGTCCCCTTCGTATCTGATGGCTGTGTATTCGAGATAGATAGGAAATGAAATGTGGTCAGAATATTTCTTGATAAGCATTTCAAGCTGCCAGCGTACGGCAAATTCCTTTCCTTCGTCATTGAGGAACAGGGTGATTTCGGTTCCGTAGTTTTCCTTGGCGGCAGGAGAGATGTCAAATTCCCCCTTGCCCTCGCTGGACCATTTCCATGCCTGACTGTCGCCTGCCTTTCTGGAAAGAACCTCGATACGGTCCGCAACCATGAAGGCGGAGTAGAAACCTACACCGAACTGTCCGATAAGGTTGGAATCCTTTCTGGCATCTCCTGTAAGACCGGCCAGGAAGCTCTTGGTTCCT
>JAZNLX010000196.1:0-2093 GCA_045579325.1 Spirochaetia bacterium | reverse complement strand
AAATTAATCCAGCTGTTTCCTCTTCCAGCATCTGCACGCCGACGGTGTATCGTGGATGTTGAAAGAGTAGGATTCTCCCGCATCCTCGACCAGGTCTCTCATTTCTCCTATCATGTCGGCTATCTGCCTGTGATATGTCCTGGTGGTCACGCTTTCCTTTTTCGGCATCTGGCTCAGGTAGCAGTCGCAGTGCTTCTGGAGCAGCATTTTTATTACAACGTGTGAATCAAAGAACATTCCGGCCGGAATCTCCGATACTTCTGCCCTGATTGCCTGTTCAAGTGTTTCCATGAAAATCTCCTTTTCTGCGATTATATCATAAAATTTGAGTTTACTATTGTAAATTTCCGGTTTAGTATGTAAAATTATTTAAATTACCATAAAAATTATTGGTGAGGGGTTTCATGGCTATCAGAGAATTTAAAAAAATAATGTCCGCAAACAGAGGCGAAATTGCTATCAGGACATTCAGAGCTTGTGGCGAGCTGGGCCTTAAGACAGTCGCTATTTACTCAAATGAAGATAGATTGTCGCTTTACAGAACCAAAGCGGATGAATCATATCTTGTAGGCAAGGGAAAAAGCCCTGTAGATGCATATCTTGGTATTGATGAAATTATCGAGCTTGCCAAGAAGAAAAACGTAGATGCTATCCATCCGGGTTACGGATTCCTTTCCGAAAATCCAGACTTTTCACAGAGATGTGAAGAAGCCGGAATCGTATTTATCGGACCGACATCAGAACAGCAGAAGACTCTCGGAGACAAGATTGCTGCAAGACACGCTGCAATCAAGGCCGGTGTACCTGTAGTTCCGGGAACAGAAAATCCTATAGAAACAGAAGCCGATGCTCTCAAGTTTGCAAAAGAGTGCGGTTATCCGATCATCATCAAGGCTGCAGCCGGCGGTGGCGGACGCGGTATGAGAGTTGCAAACAACCAGCAGGAGCTCAAGGAAGGTATTGCAGCCGCAAAGAGCGAAGCAAAGGTTGCATTCGGTGACGACACAGTATTCCTCGAAAAATATCTGGTTAATCCTAAACACATCGAAATCCAGATCATGGGAGACAATTACGGAAACATCGTTCACTTCTTTGAAAGAGACTGCTCTATCCAGAGAAGACATCAGAAGGTTATCGAGTTTGCTCCTTCCCTGGCTATTTCCGATGAACTCAGAGACAAACTCTGCCAGTGCGCAATCAAGATTGCAAGTCAGGTAAAATACAGAAATGCCGGTACAGTAGAGTTCCTTGTAGATAAGGACGAAAACTTCTACTTTATCGAGATGAACCCAAGACTTCAGGTAGAGCACACAGTTACAGAGCTTATCACAGGCTGGGACCTTGTTCGTACACAGATCCTGGTGGCAGAGGGTTATGCTCTTACAGATCCTGAAATCGGTATCAAGGACCAGAGCGTTATCACAAAGCGCGGTTACGCCATCCAGTGCCGTATCACAACAGAGGATCCTGAAAACGACTTTGCTCCTGACATGGGAACAATCAAATCATACAAATCACCTGCAGGTTACGGTGTAAGACTTGATGCAGGAAACGTATACAACGGTGCAGTTATCACAGGTGCATACGACTCTCTCCTGGTTAAGGTTTCAACTCACGCCCTTACATTCGAGAATGCAGCTACAGTAATGAAGAGAGCTCTCGGAGAGTTCAAGATCAGAGGTGTAAAGACCAACATTCCGTTCCTCGAGAACGTGGTTTCCAACTCAATCTTCCTTTCCGGAAAGTGCGATACATCCTTCATCCAGGCACATCCTGAACTCAAGATTGTAAAGCAGTACAGAGACAGAGCTTCCAGACTCATGAACTTTCTCGGAAATGTGGTTGTAAACGGAAACGAGCTTATCAAGAGTCCTAAGAAGACAACAGAATTCAGAGAGCCTCCGCTGCCTGTACTCAACAAGCTCACACCTCCTCCAAGCGGAACAAAGCAGCTTCTGGACGAGATGGGACCTGAAAAGTTCTGCAAGTGGGTACTTGATCAGAAGAAGCTTCTTGTAACAGATACAACAATGAGAGATGCACATCAGTCTCTCCTGGCTACAAGAGTAAGAACATACGACCTTGCAAGAATC
>JAZNLX010000195.1:0-3617 GCA_045579325.1 Spirochaetia bacterium | reverse complement strand
GGTCTGTACAGCAGAGTGCCGCCAGCATGAGCCTCCGTTTTTCTCCTCCCGAAAAGCCGGCAGGGTTCTTATGCCTCAGATGGGATATTCCCGTTACTTCCAGGGCCTCTGTTACTCTTTTTTCTATTTCTGCCGGATCTGTTCCCCGGCATTCCAGCGGAAAGGCCAGCTCCTTTTCGGCAGTGTCGCAGAATATCTGGTCGTCGGGATTCTGGAAAACTATTCCTGTGTCTGCTCCCGTATCGGTATTTCCCGACAGTTCTCCTCCCGTATAGCCGGGAATCAGGGATGCCAGGATTCCTGCCAGGGTGGTTTTGCCGGAACCGGGCAGTGCAAGGAAAAAGGATATTTTCCCTTTCGGTATGTCAAGTGAGAAATTGCTGAAAAGAGGCTTGCTTTCAAGGCCCGGATAGGACCTGTAACAGAAGGAAAGATTCCTTATATGGAAAGCTTCTGACATTTCAGGCTCTGCTCCATGAGCTTGACGACATCGCAGAATGTTTTTTCATTCCTGTCATTTATCTTCATGAGGCACTTGTGGGCATCAAGCATCATCAGTGTCTTGTCTTTCTTCTCAAAGCTTTCGGGGTTTATTATGTTGTAGTCTCCCGATTCGGGCTTGGATCTGACCAGGTTGAATATCTCGTCGAAGCCTACGCTGACAAGGGTCTGGTTCACGTCGTCAGAGGTTGAATATATGGTGGTGGTGCTTCCGTTTTTCTCCAGCATGAATTCCGCTGTCTTGGCCAGGAATCCCAGGTTGGTGCTGTCAAGGTAGTCTGCTTCGGTAAGGTCTATGACAATCTCCTCAACATCACACTCCGATGCAAAAAAACTTTCCAGAAATGAATCGAAATGTCCGCATGTGGTATACTTGAGCGTACCTGTAAGCTTGAACAGTATCCTGTTTCCGTTTTTTGCAAAAAAATATTCACCCATCTTCTTTCTCTATTCGGATATTTTATCACACTTTTTTTCAGTCTGCAACTTTTTTTATAAGCATAAAGGTGATATCGTCGGGAAGATTTGCCTTGCCTTCCAGACTGAGGGTTTCTATCATGCTCTCTATGGAGCCGGGATTCTTTCTGAGAAGGTCCAGCAGCCGATCTGTCTTGTCCGATACCGAGCCTGCTTCCAGTATGTCCAGCAGTCCGTCCGAAACAAAGAGAATGGAAAAATTCTCCGGAAGAGTCATTTCCCCTTCCCTGAAAACAGGATTGCTGAAAAGTCCCACCGGTGTTCCCTTGTTCTCGATGTAGAATGCATTCTTTCCGTCAAAAACGGCCGGGAACGGAAACTGTCCGCAGTTGGCATATTTCATGGTATTGGTTTCGGTGTCTATGATACCGTAGAATATGGTCATGTACTTGCCCAGGTTCTCCCGCTTCAGGTTGCTGTTGAGTCTGCGGCATATTTCCACCGGATCAAGTATGGTCAGGTCGTTCCTGAGGCTGTATTTCTCCAGTCTGTTGTCTATGAAGTTCTTGAGAAGCACGGTGACTATTGCCGAAGAGACTCCGTGTCCCGATACGTCAGCCATGTAGAAGCCGATATACCTGTTCCCGATCTCGAAGTAATCCACGAAATCCCCACTGAGGGTGAGGGACGGAAAAAGCTTTCTTGAAAAGTTGTAGCTTCCTATGGTTTTTTCCTGGTCCGGGAGAATCCTGAACTGCATCTTTTTTCCCGCATCCTGGTCTGACTGAAGGATTTCCAGGGCATCGCTGAGCTTCCTGTTGGTTTCCTTCAGTTCCGCAACCCGTTCGGCCACCATCTGTTCCAGCTCATTGTTCATGTTCCTCATGGCCATGATATATTCGTAATTCCTGAATGCCACTATGACACAGGTAATGAGCTTCTGTGCCGACATTTCAGTCTTTTCCTTGTAATCGTTTATGTCGTAGGAGATGATTACTTCCTGCTCCGGTGCATATCCCGGCTGTCCTGTCCTGAGAATAATCCTGATGTCGGAATTGTTCATGATGTTGCGGATATACTCCACCAGCCTGAGTCCCGCATCGTCCTCTTCCATTACCACATCCACCAGGGCCAGGCATATATCAGGATTCTCCGCAAGTACTTTCTTGGCTTCGAGGGCTGAATATGCGTTGTGGAATTTTATTTTCTTTCCTTTAAAAATAAGGTTTCTGAGGACAAGTTCTGTTACTGTATGGACCTGCGGTTCATCATCCACCACAAGTACGTTCCAGAATTCCTCTTTCTGTGTTTCCGGCTCTGCCGTTTCGTCCTGAAACCGGATGTCATCTGCAAAAATCAGTTCATCGTCCTGAGGGTTCACCTATAATTTCTCCGTACGGAAAAATTATAATATTGCACTTTTGAGAAGTCAAGTAAAATCAGTTAAGTTACTGTATAGTTGACAAGAAGCCTGTTTTTTGGATATAAAATATAATCTTAGGAATAATATATAAAAATGCTGGACGGAATTTCTAACAAATTTAGTGACTTGATTAAAAGGATCTCGGGAAAGGCTTCCATCTCTGAAAAGAATGTTCAGGATGCCGTAGAAGAGATCAAGATTGCTCTCCTTGATGCGGACGTAAACCTTCGTGTAGTACGCCGTTTCATCAATTCCACACTGGAGGAGGCTGTAGGAGAAAAGGTTCTCAAATCGGTTAATCCGGGTCAGCAGTTCACCAAGATTGTCTATGACAAGATGGTTTCCTTCCTGGGCGACGAGAAGCAGAATCTCCAGCTTAAGGGGCCGGATACAGTTTCGGGAATCCTTATGCTCGGTCTTCAGGGTTCAGGTAAGACCACAGCTTCCGCCAAGCTGGCAAACAGGCTCAAGAGCGAAGGAAGAAAGGTTCTCCTTGTTGCGGCCGACCTGGTAAGGCCTGCTGCCGTGGATCAGCTCAAGGTGCTGGGAGGACAGATCGGTGTAGAGGTATACAGCGAAGCCACAAAGGATCCTGTTGCCGTAGTCCGCAATGCTCTTGCATATGCAAAGAAGAATCAGTTCAGCGTACTGATTGCCGATACCTCCGGACGTCTCCATCTCGACGATGACATGATGAAGGAACTGGAAGCCATAAGAAAGGTTCTGGATCCGGTGGAAGCGCTTCTGGTTGCCGATGCCATGACAGGTCAGCATGCAGTTGACATTGCCAAGGAATTCAACGAAAGGATCGGAATCAGCGGTATTATTCTCAGTAAGTTCGACTCCGACACAAGGGGCGGTGCCGCACTTTCACTCAAGACCATTACCGGCAGACCTATCAAGTTCATAGGTACCGGAGAAAAAATGCAGGATCTGGATGCCTTCTATCCGGATCGTATTGCATCAAGAATCCTCGGAATGGGAGATATTGTTTCCTTCGTGGAAAAGGCGCAGGAGACAGTTGATGCCGAAGAGGCTGCAAAGCTTCAGGAAAAGATTGAAAAAGCTTCCTTTACATTGGAAGATTATCTGGAGCAGTTCGGCAGAATCCGCAAGATGGGAAGCCTTAAATCGGTGGTGGACATGCTTCCGGGACTCAAGGGAAATATCGACGAGGACAAGCTTGACGACAGGGAGATGAAGAAGGAAGAGGCTATCATTCTTTCAATGACCCGCATGGAACGGCAGAATCACCGTAAGTCGGATCGTAGCCATG
>JAZNLX010000194.1:0-6254 GCA_045579325.1 Spirochaetia bacterium | reverse complement strand
GAAGGGATTTCTGCACGCCCGGCTTAGGGAGAATTTCCTTGGTTACTACCACGTTGTTGCCGATATGCAGGGACGCATTCTTGTTTAGCCATGCCCTGATTTTTCCCTTGGCCCTGGATGTCTTGGCAGTTCTCAGCCAGTTCAGGTTCGGATGGGCGGAGGCATTGGTGATGATTTCCACGCACTGGGCATTCTTCAGTTCCCGGCTCAGGGGAATGATAACTCCGTCTGCCTTGGCTGCCATGCAGTGATTTCCCACTTCGCTGTGGATATAGTACGCAAAGTCGATGGCTGTGGAACCGGTAGGAAGCTCAATGGCATCCCCGACCGGGGTGAAAACAAATATGGTATCCTTCAGGATTTCCTCTTTCAGGTCATCCAGGAAGTGTGCCTGGTCCTCGTTTATCCTGTTCCAGTTCTTCAGGCGGTTCAGCAGGGCTATGTCCTTAGGCTTGTATGCACCGGCCACTTTTCCGCTCTTGTAGAGCCAATGGGCCGCAATTCCGTATTCTGCCGCAATATGCATTGCATGGGTCCTGATCTGGACCTCCAGCCTTTTTCCTTCGCCGGCAATTACGGCGGTATGCAGGCTCTGGTATCCGTTTGGCTTAGGTACGGAAATATAATCCTTCAGTCTGTGTCTTATAGGCTCCCAGAGACCGTGCACTATACCGAGCAGGGCATAGCATTCGTTTACCGATTCGCAGTAGAGCCTGATTCCGATAAGGTCATACAGCTCGCTTGGTTCGCAGTCATATTTCTTCATCTTCCTGAAAATGGAATAGATGCTCTTGGCTCTGGCTTCAGTCTTTATCTCGATACCTTCTGCGGCGGCCGCTTCCTTTATTATCCGCTGATGTTCTTTCAGATATGCATTTATCTTTCTCTTTTTGTAAGAAAGGAACTGCTTGATTTTCTTGTACATTTCGGGATTCAGGTACTTGAAGGAAAGATCCTCCAGCTCGGCCCTGACACCCGAAATACAGAGCTGTCCCGCAAGAGGGGCGTATATGTCCAGAGTTTCCCTGGATATTCTCTTCTGCTTGTCAGGCCGGAGGAAGTTGAGGGTTCTCATATTGTGGACCCTGTCTGCCAGCTTGATGATTATGACCCTGACATCCTTGGCCATGGCAATCATTATCTTTCTGATGGTTTCCACAGCCTGTACCGATTTGCTTTCCCCTTTCAGACCGCTTATCTTGGTAACGCCGTCTATGAGGTTGGCCACTGTTTCCCCGAACTGCATCCTGAGGAACTCCAGCGTGATGTCGGTATCCTCCACCGAGTCGTGGAGCAGCCCTGCAACTACTGTATCGGCATCCATGTTCAGGTCTATGAGAATGGAAGCTACCTTGATGGGATGGATGAAGTAAGGCTCGCCGCTGGCCCGCTTCTGTTCCTCATGCCATATCTTGCCGAATCCGGCTGCGCGCATGATTTTCTTTATGTCTTCTTCCTTGTAGTTTGCGGTTGTCAGCTTTGATTTAAGAATGTCTATATCTTTTTCGACTCTACCCATGGTATATTCCCGAAATGACCCGGTCCCTTCCTGCCAGATCTTTTTTTATCATTATATCAGAAAAAGAATTATTTTCAAATTCTTCTTTTATGGAATTCATCTGGTCCGGGTCTGCCTCAAACAGGAGATATCCCCCTTTTCTGAGCCTTTTTCCCGCAGACCTGATAATTGTCCTGATCAGATCCAGTCCGTCCGTGCCCCCTTCCAGTGCCAGTCTGGGTTCCGGCCATCCGCTTTCCTTCATATCATCGGTGGTATGCCGTGTCAGGTAGGGTGGGTTGGAAACAATCATGTCATATGGGCCCCGGATTCCGTCCAGCAGGTCCGTATGATAGGACGTAAGTTTATAACCAAGTATATTTATGCAGTTTTCCGTAAAAATATCCAATGCTGCGGCGGAGATGTCAGACACCTCCACCTCTGCTCCGGGACAGTTGTGCTTGATTGAAATTGCAATGCATCCGCTCCCGGTGCAGAGATCCAGCACCTTCGGTGCCGGGCCGCCGCAGCTTTCGAGAATTGAAAGTGCTTCTTCTACAAGGATTTCTGTATCATGTCTGGGCGTAAGCACCGCTTCGCTTACCTTGAAGTCCAGGGCGTAGAATTCCTGATGCCCTGTAATGTATGCAACGGGATAGCCCGATACCCTGAGCTTTATCCCCTCTGTGTATTTATCAAATGCATTCTCCGGTACCGGATCCGGGTACGATGCCAGCAGCTTCGCCCTGGAGCAGCCCATGCAGGCAGCAAGAATCACCGATGCATCCAGCCTTGGAGTCTCTTCCCATCTGGTGCCTATCTGAGCTGCTCCCTGTTCTATGGCTTCCCGGACTGTCATATCAGAGTGAATGCTCCTTCAGAAGCTGTTCCCTGAATTCCAGCTTGAGGGAGTCCAGCAGTTCTTCCATTGCTCCGTCTATGATCAGGTCAAGCTTGTAGAGTGTCAGGTTTATCCTGTGGTCTGTAAGCCTGTTCTGGGGAAAGTTGTAGGTTCTGATTCTCTCGGATCTGTCTCCCGATCCTACCTGGTTTTTTCTGGCTTCGGAACGCTCCTTCTGCTTCTTGGCCTCTTCCATTTCGAAAAGCCTTGCACGGAGAACCCTGAGAGCCTTGGCCCGGTTCTTTATCTGCGATTTTTCATCCTGGCAGATTACCACGATTCCGGTAGGTATATGTGTCATCCTGACTGCTGAGTCGGTGGTGTTTACGCACTGTCCCCCCGGTCCCGATGATCTGTATACGTCAATTTTGAGATCTTCCTGATTTATCTGGATATCTGTTTCTTCCGCTTCCGGAAGTACGGCCACGGTTACCGCCGAGGTATGGATTCTTCCTCCCGATTCTGTTTCCGGAATACGCTGTACCCTGTGTACGCCGCTTTCAAACTTGAGATTTTCATAGACATTCTTTCCCGATACCGAGAAAACTATTTCCTTGAAGCCTCCCAGTCCGCTTTCGTGGGATGAAAGAATCTCTATTTTCCATTTCCTGGTTTCGGAAAACTTGGAATACATGCGGAAAAGATCGGCTGCGAAAAGGCCTGCCTCGTCTCCCCCTGTTCCGGCCCTGATTTCCATGATGATGTTTTTCAGGTCCAGGGGATCCTTAGGGATAAGCATGGTGCGGAGAAGCTGGGTCTGTTCCTCTTTTCTGTTTTCCAGATCCTTTATTTCTTCCTTGGCCATTTCCCTGAGCTCGGGATCTGTCTCGCCGGCTGCCAGCTCCGCTGCCTCGGCCAGCTCGGAAACTATTTTCTTGTAAACTGCATAATTGTCAATGATTTCCTTTGCGGAAGCATGCTCGCGCATCAGCTCGCTGTATCTTTTCATGTCCTGCATGATACTGCTGTCTGCCAGCTGTTTTTCCAGCTCATTGAACTTTTTTTCCATACTGTCAAGTTTGTTGAACATATGTAAATACTATCAGTAAAAAATTCTTCTTGCAATATTCAGAAAATTCCTTATAATTAATTTATAAAAATTTTATTAAAGGAGGACAGTCCAATGCCGCTGTCAAGCAAAGCAAAAGCCAACAAGCTTATTATTGAGATTGTTTTATGGGTACTTCTGGTAATGGGAGGATACTTCGGTTACATTAATGAAGGGGTTCTCGGCCTCGTTTGCGGTGTGCTGGTAACTTTCCTTGCAGAAGCTTTAGTGGTGGTTCCTTTCTACACACTCTTCAAGATCAACGCAAGAGTTAAGGAAATGAAGGAACTCCTCGAAAAGATCGATGCTCAGTTAAACAAGAAATGAATCTCGATAAAAGTGCCGAAATCACGGTCCGTGATGTTTTAAAGGCAAAAGCAGGCGAAAGAGCCCTTATCATAACCAATCCCGAAGGAGAAGTCTATCATATTTCTCTGGCAATCTATAGGGCGTTGGAAAAGGTGGGGGCTCTTCCTGTTATTGCTGTCCAGCCTGTGAAGACACAGTTTGACTATGCGGATGAATCTGTCATTGCCGCCATCAGGACAGAACCTGATATAATCCTCTCCATAAGCCACAATAAGCTGGGAAAGGACAAGGCTGCCATGGAAAACCCGTATATTCTGGACGGCAGGGAGATCAACAATACATTTCATTATCTCATGGAAACCAAAAAGACCCGCTCTTTCTGGACTCCGGGAATTACCTGCGATATGTTTGTCAGGACAGTTCCCATCGACTATGAAGAACTCAAATCCAACTGTACCGGACTCAAGGAACTGCTTGACCGGGCCGTATCCATGCACATAACCGCTCCCGGCGGAACTGACCTGCATGTGGGGCTCCGGGGAAGAAAGGCCTTTGAGGATGACGGAATCTTTTCTGTTCTGGGTGCCGGAGGCAACATACCGGCCGGCGAGGTGTTCATTTCTCCGGAACTGGGAACCTCCGAGGGAACCATAGTCTTTGACGGCAGCATCTCTGTCAAGTCAGGAGATATTGTCATAAAGGAACCTATCAGGACCAAGGTGGAGAAAGGGTTCTGTGTAAGCTTCAATTCGGATGAATCGGCCGATGCCGCCCTTGTGGAAGCCACTGTGCTGCAGGGGGAGAAAAACTGCTCTGAGGAATATGCCCGCAATGCCAGGAATCTGGGCGAGGTGGGAATAGGACTTAATCCGGCGGCAGAGATCAGGGGAAACATGCTGGAGGATGAAAAAGCCTTCAGGACATGCCATATCGCCATCGGAAGCAACTATGACGAGGATGCTCCGGCCCTCATACATCTTGACGGGCTGATAAGGATGCCTACAATAGAGCTTTTCTTTGAAGACGGATCAAGACGTATTATACTGAATCAGGGAGATATAGCTTTACCTTGAGTATCTGCCTGTCAGATACTTCCTCGATTACAAACCTGAATTTCTCTATCCGGATCTCTTCTCCCTGAACAGGGATTCTTTCTATATTCTAGATAATAAGACCGCCGATTGTACGGTATCCGCTGTCCCATGGAAGGGAAATCCTTATTCTTTCGTTTACCGATGCAACAGGCGCCTCTCCGTAGATGATGAACTCCTTCTGGCTGACCTTGATTATCTTCTCTGTTTCCGGTTCTTCGCTTTCGTCGGAGATTTCTCCCAGGATGCCGGCTACTATGTCGTCAAGGGTTATGATTCCTGCCAGTCCTCCGTATTCGTCGAGAACCACGGCAATATGTTCCTTTTCTTTTTTCATCTGCTTGAAAATCTGGCTGATTTTCCTGCTTTCGGGAACAAAAAGAGCCTCTTCCATTATATCCCTGAGTCTGGTATCGTAGCGGTCGTTCCAGAGCTCCTTCATTATGCGGGAAGTCTTGACTATTCCGATTATGTCCTCGGGATTCTCGTCAAAAACAGGGATTCTGGAGAACCGGAGCTTGTCCACGGTCTCTATTACTTCGGAAACGGTGCAGTTCTGATTCAGTGAGAATACATCTGTCCTGTGTGTCATGATGTTTCTCGGAGTGCTGTGTCCCAGGTTGAACACCCCCTGTACCATCCGTTTTTCATAATCCTTTACCAGTCCCTTGTTTGCCGCATAGCTTATAAGACTGTATATCATCTCAGGGGAGATACTCTTGCTGTTTTTCTTTCCGGCCAGGCGGGTGATGAACTTGCTGCAGCTGTTGATTACCACTATAACGGGATAAAGTATTACGGAGCAGGCTGAAAAAACAGGTGTTGTCAGGAGAGCAACTGTTTCGTTCCAGGCTATGGCCATGTTCTTAGGGGTTACTTCTCCGAAAATAAGGATAAGAAGCGTCAGGACTCCGGTAACTATTCCTATGGCTTCGTTTCCCCATGTTCTTATTGTGTAGCTGGTTACATATGCCGAAAGGCTTATGTTCACCAGGTTGTTGCAGATAAGTACCGTGGCTATGAAAACATCAGGCTTCTCGTGCATCTTCTTGATGCGCTGCCCCCGTTTGCCCTTGGTATTGGCAAGGTTTTCCACCTGAAAAAGTGATAAGGAAGTAAAAGCTGTTTCAGATGCCGAGCAGAGTGCCGACAGCATAAGTAAAATAAGCCACGGCATACGATTTTTCCAAATAGAAAAGGGGCTTGTTGCAAGATATGGCTTGTCTGATGGTATAATAGCAGCCATTTTTTCAATATCCTCAGTTGCTTCCTCTTCAATAACGTCAATAGCGTCATCGACAGTGATAATACCAACTAAGCGACTTTCTTTATCTACAACCGGTAATGCAAGCAAGTCATACCTACTCATTTCCTTAGCTACGATTTCCTTGTCCTCGCTTGTCTGAA
>JAZNLX010000193.1:0-3129 GCA_045579325.1 Spirochaetia bacterium | reverse complement strand
GCCCTCTTTTCCCGTGAAAAACATACCCAGCTCGTCCAGATCGGCCAATGTGATGTCCTTTTCCATACGGGCGATCGCATAGAAAAGGATAACTTCGAATCCGTTCCAGATATTGATGGACGGATCGACATCAACGGCTTGCAACAGCGCCAATGTTTCTCTTGCGTTCATTCTTTTACCTTATCAGCGCCTTCGGAGATCTTCCTATCAGATCCAGTCTGTCTGCTGCAATCAGGGCCTTGCGCACCTTTTCCCGGTTTTCGGGCTTGTGGAAATGGAGAAGGGCCTTCTGCATCCCTTTTTCTTCCTCGGTTCTAGGCACGTAGACCTTCTCCCCGGTCAGAGGATTGATTCCTGTGTAGTACATGCAGGTGGATACAGTACCCGGAGTAGGGTAAAAATCCTGTACCTGATCCGGGATAAAATGCTTTTCATGAAGAAATTCGGCCAGTTCCACGGCTGCCTTCAGATCGCTTCCCGGATGGGATGAAATAAGATACGGAATCAGATACTGCTTTTTTCCTATTCTTCTGTTTTCTTCGGCAAAAAGCTTTTCAAACCGCTTGTAGACCTCGGCCTTTGGTTTGCCCATCTGCTCCAGAACCTTGGAACAGATATGCTCAGGTGCTATTTTCAGCTGTCCGCTTATGTGATGTTCGCACAGCTCTTTGAAAAAAGACATATCCTTATCGGCCAGGAGATAATCAAATCTTATTCCCGACTTGATAAAAACCTTCTTTATTCCGGGCAGTTTCCTCAGTTTCCGCAGCAGCTCCAGATAATCCCGGTGGCTTACCTCCAGATTGGGGCAAGGGGAAGGGAACAGGCATCTTCTGTCGGGACAGGCTCCCGAGGTGGTCTGTTTCCGGCATGCAGGCTGCCTGAAGTTGGCTGTAGGGCCCCCCACATCATTTATATAACCTTTGAAATTCTTCTTTTTTGTAAGACGGGCAGCTTCGGTCAGAATGGATTCGTGGCTTCTGGCCTGGATAATACGCCCCTGATGAAAGGTCAGCGCACAGAAACTGCAGCTTCCGAAGCATCCTCTTGAACTGACCAGACTGAATTCCACTTCCTTGATGGCCGGTATTCCCCCATCCTTTTCGTAGGAGGGATGATAGGTGCCCATATACGGAAGTGCATACACCCGGTCCATTTCCTCTGTGGAGAGAATTCTTGCGGGCGGATTCTGTATAATGTACTGGTTTCCGGTCTTTTCCACCAGCATTTTCCCGTTGAACGGGTCTGTGTTCCGGTACTGTATTCCGAAGCTTTTTGCAAACAGCTTTTTTTCCGCTGTCAGCTCCTCGAATGACGGAAGACTGATATGCTCTTCTTCGGGCATGGCTGAAGAACGGACTACGGTTCCCCTTACATCCTTTATCTCCTCCAGCTTCTTTCCCTGTTTCAGCTGTGCGGCTATATCCCACAGAGGCCTTTCTCCCATGCCGTAGATAAGCAGGTCTGCCTTGGAATCGGCCAGTACGGAACGCCTCAGGGAATCGCTCCAGTAGTCGTAATGAGCCAGGCGGCGCAGGGAGGCCTCTATTCCGCCGATAACCACGGGAACTCCCTTGTAGGCCTGTCTTGCCAAAGAGGTGTAGACTATAAGGGCCCGGTCAGGTCTCATTCTGTTCCTGCCGCCGGGAGAATACTGGTCAAAGCCTCTGCGCTTGGTTCTGGAGGAAAAGTTTGCCACCATGGAATCCATATTCCCCGCATTTATGAGAAATGCAATTCCCGGCTTGCCGAAAATCCGTACGGAATCGGGATCCTTCCAGTCGGGCTGCGGGATTATACCCACCCTGAAGCCCTCTGCCTCCAGAAGTCTGGAAACAATAGCTGTGCCGAAAGAGGGGTGATCCACATAGGAATCTCCTGTTATCAGGACAAAATCAACGCTGTCCCATCCTCTTTTTTTCATGTCTTCCTGTGAAATCGGCAAAAAATCCTTCATATTCCGTCCTTGGGGAAATTTTAAGTCAATCCACCGATATAATCAAGGTTTGACAAAAAAATATATACCCCTTATTCTATAAGAATACGGAAGGAAATGATGGCTGAGGGGAGAATTGAAATAAGTTTTCACAGTTTCGGGGATATGGCTGATGCGGTGCGTGTGGTGCCGGAAGGGGTGCTGGATCTGTTCAGTGCAGAATATTTCCGCATGGAAATTGCCCGTATAAAGGGGCTGGGGTTCAGATATCTGGTAATCGACCTGTGCCGTCTGGATTCGCTGTCCGATGCCGGCTGCGGTGTTCTGGCTGCCGTGTGCGAAGAAAAGGATTCCGTGATTATCAATGCAGGCAGTGAGATAAAGGAAGTAATTGAGCTTCTCGGATTTGACCGTTTTCTCAGGATTGCCGGCTCTCCCGAAGAGGCAATGAGCTGCTTCAGGAAAGTGTTTCCCGTAATTTTCCCGTGTCCTTCATGCGGAAGAAAGCTCCGAGGAGTCAGAGCCGGCCGTTTCAGGTGTCCTGCCTGCCGTACAGCTCTGACGCTGGATCAGTCCGGAAGTATTATTTCTTCTCTTCTTTCTTAGGTGCGTCTTTAGGAATAGGGAATCCCTGTACCAGCTCGTCACTGTAAGCTTCCCTCATGTCTGTAACCTTTACATCGAAGAAAAGTGCCTTTCCTGCCAACGGATGGTTTGCATCCACGGTAACTGTCTGTTCACTTACTTCTGTTACTGTAAGGATATAAGGAACGTCATCCACAACTGTTTCAAATTCCATTCCTGCAGAGATTTCGTTTTCTTCGTTCTGGAAATTTTCCTTCGGAAGTGTGAAAACCATGTTTTCGTCCCTGTTGCCGTATGCTTTTTCAGGCGGAACCGCAACTGTCAGTGTATCGTCGATAGTCTTTCCTTCGAGGGCTTCTTCAAGTCCGATAGGAATGTTCTTGAAGCCGTGAAGATAGGTAAGTGACTTGTCTTTTTCCAGGATGTTTTCATGTTCATCCTTGAGTGTGTACTGGATTGTCACGATTTTCTTTCTTTCTACAATGTTACTCTTTTTTCCCATAATATGCTCCGTTATTTTCTGTTTTCAAGTGCAATGGTGCAGATCTTCTCGCACAGTTCGTCAAATCCGATTCCGGCGGCAGCTGCAGATTTAGGCAGAAGACTTG
>JAZNLX010000192.1:0-6019 GCA_045579325.1 Spirochaetia bacterium | reverse complement strand
GTCAACGTCAAAGTCAGGCAGGGAAACACGCTCGGTATTCAGGAATCTTTCAAAAAGGAGACCGTACTTGAGAGGATCGATATCGGTAATCCTCATGCAGTATGCAACTATGGAACCTGCTCCGGAACCTCTTCCGGGACCTACAGGAATATCATGCTCCTTGGCATAGTTGATAAAGTCCCAAACAATGAGGAAGTATCCTACAAACTCCAGCTTGATGATGGTATCCAGCTCATATTCGATTCTTTTGAGAATATCGGGTGTGAGATCGGAATAGCGCTTTTTTGCCCCTTCATAGACAATGTGCTTCATGTAATCTGTCTGGGACTCAAACTGAGGCGGAATCTCAAAGTCCGGAAGCTTTGCCCCCGGGAAATTGATTGTAAGGTCTGTCATTTCCTCGATAAGCTTTGTATTGGATATGGCTTCGGGAACATCTGCAAAGAGCCTGATCATCTCTTCCGGGGATTTCATGTAGAATTCATTATTGTAGAATGTCATTCTGTTTGTATCGTTTATGGTTTTCTGTGTTCCGATACAGATCAGCACTTCCTGTGCAGATGCATTCTCCCGGTTAAGATAATGAATATCGTTGGTGGCAATGAGAGGGATCCCCGTCCTGCGCGATATTTCTATAAGTCCTCTGTTGGAAATCCTTTCTTCCGGTATACCGTGATCCTGCAGCTCAAGGAAATAGTTCTCTTTTCCGAAAAGATCTCTGTACATCATGGCTTTTTTCAGGGCTTCGTCCTGCTTGTTGTTGATGATAAGCCTTGGTACGGAACCGGCAATACAGGCACTGGAACAGATAAGACCTTCGTGATATTTCTCCAGAACCTCCATGTCAATCCTTGGCTTGTAGTAGAAGCCGTCCACATAGGCAGTGGAGCACAGCTTCATGAGATTCCGGTATCCTGTGTAGTCCTTGGCCAGAAGGATAAGATGGTAATACTTGTTACCGAATTCGGTTCCTGACTTGATTTTTCTGGAACCTTCGGCTTCGTAGAATTCACAGCCCACTATAGGCTTGATTCCTGCCTTCCGGCACTTGTTATAGAAATTGATGGCCCCGAACATGTTTCCGTGGTCAGTGATGGCTATGGATTTCATTCCGAATTCCACGGCTCTGTTTACCATGTCATCTATTTTAAGAGCACCGTCCAGAAGCGAGTAGTCAGTATGATTGTGGAGGTGTACAAAATCACTCATAATATAATTATAACATAAAGATTGAAAAATATAAATAATAATTGTATTATTTAAATATGTCGTTACATCATCTTAAATGTACTTTCAAGAACTACAGCTGGGGCTCTTTATCCGGCATTCAGGGTATTCTCAGAATCCCGTCGGACGGTAAGCCGCTGGCAGAAGTGTGGATGGGGAGCCATCCCGGGGGAATGAGCCTTCTGAAAGACATTGAAGGAAAGGAAATGACATTAGGGGATTTTATCTCTTCGGATCCCGAAAGAATACTGGGAAGCAGGGCTGCCGTTAAATACGGCAGGACACTTCCGTTTCTTTTCAAGCTTCTGTGCATAGAAAAGCCCTGTTCGATACAGGCACATCCCGATACAGCTTCTGCCGCCGAAGGCTTTGCCAGGGAGAATGAAGCAGGAATACCGTTAGAGAGTCCTGAGCGTACATTCAAGGATCCGGGCTGCAAGAAGGAAATGGTTCTGGCACTTACCCCTTTTTATCTTCTGAACGGCTTCCGTCCGGCAGCTGAAATACAGAAAAATTTCCCGGGATTTGTTCCCGACGGTGCTGAAGGGGAGGATTTTTACAGGGTGTTCATGGAAAAGTTCCTTTCTGTTCCCGTTGCCGGACTTACGGCAGATACATCGGTTCTCGATCCCGTGGGAAAATATATCTACGATAAGCTTGTTCGTATTTTTCCCGAAGACAGGTTTATTTATGCACCGTTCTTTCTCAATACGGTCCGCCTTGAACCGGGAGAGGCCATCGCGGTGGGAGAAGGGCAGCTTCATTCATATGTGGAGGGAATGTGTTTTGAGCTCATGACCTCTTCCGATAACACTCTCAGGGGTGGACTGACAGAAAAATTTGTCAATATTCCTGAACTTCTCAAGGTACTCCGTTTCCGGGAGGAAAAAAGCTCTCTTACAGAGCCTTCCGTTTCAGATACAGAAAGAATTTTCTGTCCCGGCTTCGGTGAATTCTCTCTGTCGGAAATAAGACCCGGAGGAAAAGGATATGTTTCACCTGATGAGCACGGTCTGGAAATAATGTTTGTTTATTCCGGTTCCGGAACAATAGACAACGGTACCGAAAAATTAAGCATTAAACGGGGAGATGCGGTAGCGGTTTCCTCAGATACCGGTAAATATCGGCTGGAGGGAACTTCCGATCTGGCAGTCTATAAAGGAGCAGTGCCCCTGTGAGAATGTATGTAGACTGCGATTCCTGTCCGGTGCAGATAAGGGAAATAATCGCAAAGGCGGCACAGAGGACAGAAAGTATCTGTTTTTTTGTCTCCAACAGAAAGATTCCTCATAGTACAAATGCCTTTACATATGATATAATAGTTGAAGAAGGAAAAGACAAGGCTGATGACTACATCGTAGAGCATGCCGGATGCAATGACCTGGTCATAACCAGGGATATCCTTATGGCAGAAAGACTTGTCAATAAAAAAATAGATGTGGTGAATGACCGTGGCAACAGGTATACCGCAGAAAACATCAGGGAAAGGGTCTCTCTGAGGAATTTCATGCAGGGACTCAGCGAAGCGGGCCTCAGGCCTGAAAGCACATCCCGGTTTACCAAGAAGGAAATTTTTGAGTTTGCCAATTCCTTTGACAGACTTCTATGTGCCAAGCTTAAAGGAGCAGTTAAATGAAATTCAGATATCTTGTCATTGTATTGGCCGCAGCTGTGGCTCTCTCTTCATGTTCCCTTAAAAAGCTTTCGGTGGATGCAACCAACGCATTCATGCAGGATAACGATCCTGAGCTTGTGGGGGATTCCCTCCCTCTTGTTCTCAAGATGATGGATATTCTGGCCACCTCCAATCCGGACAACACCAATATCCTCTCCACTGCCGGAAGCCTTTTTGTCATGTATTCCAACGCATATCTCCATACTCCGGCCGATATGCTTTCCTACGACGAATATGAAAAGCAGTCGGAAATGTACGGCCGGGCAAAGAAGCTTTACCGCAGGGGCTATGATTACATTACCGCTTCCCTGAACCGTAAGTACAAAGGCTTCCTTGACAATCTTGAAAAAGGAAACTACGACAGAGCATTTGCCAAGATAAAGAAAAAGGATGCAGCCGACCTTTACTGGGGTTCTGCCGCCGTTTTGGCCGGAGTTGCGGTGGATGTTCTTGATCCATATTTTGCGTCAGACAGGGACAGGGGAATTGCCATGCTGATGAAGGCTGCCGAGCTTGATCCCGATTTCGGAAAAGGAATGCTGGATGAGCTACTGATGCAGTTTTACGCTTCTATGCCTCAGGGGATGGGAGGAAGCCTGGAAAAGGCCGCCGAGCATTACAGGCACGGTCTTGAGCTGTCGGGAGATAACCTGCTTTCTCTCCATGTTTCCTATGCACTTACAGTCTGCACAAAGAACCAGACACAGGAAGGGTACTCGGAATTTGTTTCCGTACTTGAAGATGTCATATCACGGGACATAGACCGGATTGCCGAAAACCGTCTGACAAACACCATGAGCATAAAAAAGGCAAAATGGCTTCTTGATAACAAGGATAATTATTTTTTGATAGGATTTTAAGGTGATGATATGAAAAAAAGAATTCTTATTTTATTTATTATGATATTTGCCGCAGTAAACGCTTATTCCGCCACTGTAATCAAGATGGGGTCCATTGCTCCGGCAGGATCTCTCTGGGACATGAAGCTTAAGGAGCTTGCCATTGAATGGAAGAAGATAACCAACGGAGAAGTGGAGCTTAAGCTTTACATGGGGGGAGCAGTAGGGGATGAGGAGAATATGATCCGTACCATGAAAATGGGAGGTCTCAACGCCGGTGCCATGACTGCCCAGGGAATAAAGGGAATAGCATCCGATTCCTTTGCCCTCTGTCTCCCTTGCATTGTCAAGGATGACAATGAATTCAACTATGTGTTCGAAAAAATGAAGCCTACATTTGAAAGTGCTCTGGAAAAACAGGGCTTCATAACTCTCGGATGGGCCATGACAGGATGGGTCAATTTCTTTTCAAAAAGTCCTGTGGCATCTCCGGATGACCTGAAGAAGCAGAAAATAGCCATAGATACCGACGGTAGGATAAGCAAGATCTGGACAGACCTCGGATTCCATGCCATTCCTCTGGCCTTCAACGACCTTGTGGCCGGACTTTTCAGCGGTATGGCCGACAGCACCTACCTCACACCCCTTGCAGCATCTTCCATGGGGCTGACCAAGATGGCTCCTTACATGTGTGATTTCAAGATTGCACCTGTATACTGCGCCATTGTTATAGAAAAGAAGGGGTGGAACAGAATTCCTCAGAAATACAGGGAAAGCCTGAAAGCTGCAACATCACGCATTGCAGATCAGCTTTACGATATAATCAAGGTTGATGAAGCCAAGGCAATAGAGGTCATGAAAAAAGACAGGCTCGTAATCTGCCAGGTTCCTGAGACAGACCGGGATAAATGGCTTGCCATCGGCCGTGACGGAAGCGAATATTTTTCAAAGGAGCTCATTTCCCCTGAAGTCTACAGTGAGATGATCAGATACGTTGATGAATACAGAAAAAAGTAAAAAGCTTGCAGAAATATACATATCCGCTTTTCTCCTTATCCTTCTGGCAGGAATACCTACAGCAGAGATTATTGTAAGAAAGTTCTTCCATGTGGGGATTAAGGGGGGGTATGAGTATACAAGGCATATAGTTCTCTGGCTCACACTTCTCGGAGGAGCTCTTAACTCCTATTCAGGAAGCCACATGAAGATTGAATTCGGTTCCAAGCTTCTTCCCGGTAAATTTGTCCCTTATGCCAGGGCTCTATCCCTTTTTACCGTTCTTTTTGTCTCAGTAACATTTCTTATAATTGCTTTTTCATTCATAAAAATGGGCTTTTCTCCCGATGACAGAATCGGGGTTATCAGCCAGCGTCTCGCAGTGGCTGTAATGCCTGTGGGATTCCTGCTGATAATAGTAAGAGAGCTTCAGGCTTTCGGAAAGAGGAAGGGAAAAATTATCACCCTTGCAGCGGCACTGTGTACAGGGCTTTTTGTTTCAGCATCCCCGGTTGCCAATCTCCTGTGCGAGTTTTTCGGCGATGCTCCGGCCTGGATCTGGAGTCTTTCAGACAAGTCTTATTCGGCAATATCCTCCTGCAAAGGCTTTCTTGTATTTTTCCTGATTGCCGCAGGAATCATGGGTGCCCCTATATTTTCCGTCATCGGAGGTATTTCATATCTTCTGCTGACCGCTTCCGGTACCTTTGCCGAAACTGCTGCCAATGAGTTCTATACAATGATCATCAGCAATACCGTTCCGGCCATTCCTCTCTTTACCCTGACCGGCTTTATCCTTTCCGAAAGCAAGGCCGGAGCCAGGCTTATCAGGGCTTTCAATGCATTTTTCGGATGGCTTCCTGGAGGCATAATAATTGCATCTGTCATAATCTGCGCTTTCTTTACCGTATTTACAGGTGCTTCCGGAGTTACAATCCTGGCTATAGGGGGGCTTCTGGCCATAGTGCTTGAAAAAAGCGGCATAGAGGAGAAATACAGAAACGGGCTTCTCTGTTCCGCAGGGAGCATCGGACTTCTTTTTCCTCCCAGCCTCCCGCTCATTCTTTACGGTATCATTGCTCAGCTTGATATCAAGGCCTTGTTCCTTGGGGGAATTATACCGGGGATAATCCTTGTCATTTCCCTTGTGATTACCGGATTTATCTATATTTCCAAGCATAAGGTGGAGGTGGTTAAACCCCGGGCTTCCGAATGTATAGAAAGCTTCAGGGACTGCTTCTGGGAAATTCTGCTGCCCTTCATAATTATCATTTCCTATTTT
>JAZNLX010000191.1:0-2322 GCA_045579325.1 Spirochaetia bacterium | reverse complement strand
CTTCATCCACCTGAAGCATCAGTTTTGTACTGCCGAAACCTCTGTATGCTGTATCAGAATCACTTGTCCTGTTTGTATAGATTACACAGTCCATCATCGAACCGTAAGGATTTGAATACAGCGAAATGACACCGTTGTTTCCCGAAAGTCCGTTTCCTCCGCTGATCCAGAAATCCCAGGCTTCTTCCGAGGAATCCCTGCCTGCGGCCTGATTCCTGTTTTCTGTTTCGTTGATTTCCGTATCCAGTCCCTCCGGCTTGAAATGAACGATTATGAAATCTCCGGTACTCACTTCCAGGGCAGGGAATACAAATTTGTCTGTATAGCTGCTCTTGGTTCCGCCGTAAAGGGTTATTCCTGCCAGATTGCCCCCGGCTGTAACATAAAGCTCTGCCATGTCAGGATGGTTGCCGCTGCCGTTGGATGTAAACTCGTTGATAAGCACAGCCGGGACTCTGGGATTGAATCCGAAGAATGATGCTCCCAGAGAGACCGAATTGTTGCCGGCGTCGTAAACAGTGCCCCTGATAAAGTATTCCTTGCCTGCCTCCGGCTCCTGAGCCGGAATGAGAGTCAGTTCCCGTCCCTCGGTTCTGATTTCCAGGATATCTATTCCCGGTGAAACTGAGAAACTTTCTTTTTCTGCATTGATTTCCTTGTCAAAAGATAGTACGATTTTTCCCGGAGACGGATTTTCAACACTCCTTACAACCGGGGGATAACCGGCTGCAGATCCTGTTTTTTTCTCTGCCTGTATAGGGGCGCAGGAAACAAGGAAAAATAACGTCAGAACTGCTGCCGTAACTGATTTTCTGTTCATAAATGCCTCTGCCGGAAATAAATCTTGATTTTGGGGTTTTGCTTCAGAATTAAATGCCGATAAATATATAAAAGAAAAAAAAAGGATCAGTTTATGTGCGGAATTATTGGATATTGCGGTAAAAAACCATCTTCCGAGGTTATTCTCGAAGGACTCAAGAGACTGGAATACAGGGGCTATGATTCGGCCGGAATCTGTGTGGACGGATATGAAGAGGGCTTCAAAATCATCAAGGCCACCGGAAAAATCAGGAATCTTCTCGCTGCTGTACCTGAACGTCCGTTCGGGCATAACGGTATCGGTCATACCAGATGGGCCACTCACGGCGGAGTTACTGAGGCCAATGCACATCCTCACACAGACTGCAGCGGAAATATTGCCATTGTTCACAACGGTATAATTGAAAACTTCGAGGAACTCAGGGAGATCCTCATGAAAAAAGGGCATACTTTCTGTTCCGAAACAGATACAGAAGTTATCGCACACCTTATTGAAATGTGCTATAAGGGGGATCTTACAAAGGCTGTACTCGAAACTGTCAGTCTTCTCAAGGGAACCTACGGACTTGTGGTAATGCACCGCAGCCATCCGGATACTCTGGTAGGGGCCAGAAACGGTTCTCCTCTCATCATGGGTGTAGGCGACGGGGAAATGTTCCTTGCATCAGATGCTTCTGCAATCATTTCCCATACCAAGCAGGTAATTTACCTTCAGGACGGAGAGGTGGTGACAATTACCCCTGACAGCTTCAGGACCGTGGACCTGGACGAAAATGAAATAAAAAAAGATATTGATGTTATAGAATGGAAAGCAGAATCCTTTGAAAAAAGCGGTTACGATCACTATATGCTCAAGGAAATTTTCGAGCAGGGCAGATCAATTTCCAGAGGAATGAGCGGACGTCTGGATGCTGCCAATGCCACAGGACATCTTGGTGGGCTCAACATGAGCATGAAGGAGCTTCTCGATGTGGAAAGAATCGTTATCATAGCAGCGGGAACTTCATACCATGCCGGAATGGTGGCGGCACTTTTGCTTGAAACACTGGCCAGGATTCCGGCCCGTGCGGAAATAGCATCCGAAATAAGATACAGGAATTCAGTCATTGAAAAAAATACCCTTTACTTTGCCGTTTCTCAGTCGGGAGAGACAGCAGATACTCTTTATGCCATGAGAGAACTCCAGAGAAGAGGAGCCAGGGTGCTGGGAATCTGTAATGTGGTAGGATCAACAATTGCCAGGGAATCTGACGGAGGGGTTTATATCCATTCAGGGCCTGAAATTGCGGTTGCATCCACAAAAGCCTTTACTTCCCAGATGACAGCCTTCTATATTTTTACTCTTATCATGGCCAGACTCAGGGATATGTCATTTGAAGAGGGAGAAGAATTTATCCGTGAAATGGAAGCTCTTCCTTCCAAAATAGAAGAAATATTCGGTTGTGCCCATAAAATCAGTGAAATTGCAAAAAAATACTGTCATACAGAGAGTTTCCTGTTCCT
>JAZNLX010000190.1:0-2931 GCA_045579325.1 Spirochaetia bacterium | reverse complement strand
GTGTTGCATATGCATTCAAGGCATACAGAGACGGTGTAAGAGCCGGAGATATTTTCAATGCCGATGTATGGAATACCCTTACAGAGGATGAAAAGGAATATATCAACAGATTCAAGGCAGATCTCAGCGAAATGGTTGTGGACATGGTTTCATTCATGGCTGCAAGAAAAGATGAGAACAAGCTTTTCGAAGGGGCTCAGGGCTCACTTCTGGATATCGATACAGGAACATATCCGTATGTTTCTTCCGGTTATTCCAATGCTTCAGGCGCATGTTCAGGCGGTGGAATCGGACCTAAGGAAATCGATTCCATTTATGGTGTTTTCAAGGCCTACACAACAAGAGTCGGAAACGGACCTTTCCCTACAGAGTTTGACCCGGTATCAGAAGGCGAGCTTGAAAACAAGGTGCGTGTTACAGGCCGCGAGTACGGTGTAACCACAGGACGTGCCCGCAGATGCGGTTATCTTGACCTGGTGGCTCTCAAATATACATGCCGTGTAAATTCTCTTGATAACCTCGTTCTTACACATCTTGACATCTATGATGATATGGATGAAGTAAAGGTTTGTACAGCTTATGAATATGAAGGAAAGATCATTACAGATTTCCCTGCCAGAATCGATATTCTTGAGAAGGCAAAACCTGTTTACGAAACCTTCAAGGGCTGGAAGGAAAAGATTTCCGATGTAAGAAAATATGAGGATCTTCCTCTTAAGGCCAGAGAATATGTGGAATTTATCGAAAAGTATACAGAAACACCTGTTACAATCATTTCTGTAGGCTACAGAAGAGAAGATACAATGATCAGAAAGGATATCTGGAAAAAATAAGATATTCATATGATTTCAAAGACCGGTTGTTTCTGCAGCCGGTTTTTTTTTGGAGAAAAATGGAATTTGTAAAAATAGAGAAAGAGAGCGGAAGAATCGGAGAGCTTTCTGCCATGGCAACTGAAATACTGAGGGAATATTACGATCCTCTTCTGGGAGTGGAACAGAACAGCTATATGCTGGAAAAGTTCCAGTCGGTAAAGGGAATCAATGGGCAGCTTGAGCAGGGGTATAATTATTATATTGTCAGGGAAAATGACGAAAATATAGGATTCATCGCCTTTTATCCCCGGGAAAAGGCTCTTTATCTCAGCAAGTTTTATCTTTATTCCCATTGCCGCGGAAAAGGGTATGCAAGATCCATAATAGGTTTTCTCAAGGAGAAGGCTGCGGAACAGGGGCTTGAAAGCATTGAGCTTAATGTAAACAAGTACAATATCAGCTGCCGTATTTACGAGACCCTGGGATTCAAAAAAATCAGAAGCGAAAAAAATGATATAGGTTCAGGATTTTTTATGGATGACTTTGTATATTCCATGATATTATATTAGAAGTATGAAGAAAACTTATATAACCAAAATGCCGGACAGCTCAGGCTCATTCCTGATTGCCAGCAATATCATTTCCGAAAACAGCGGAAGGATTGTAAGAGTCAACTATAACAAGGCTGTGGATGTACATACCTTGTTCGTAGAGGTGGATGCTTCCGAGGAAGCACATGCCGTTATTGCCGGAAAACTGAAGGAAAAGGGTTATATCTCGGGCCTGTTTGAAAACATGCAGGTAATTATGGTGCTTGTCCGTACCGACAGGAAAGCATCCATAAATCCCGTACTGGAAATTATCAACAGGTACAATGTAAACATCACATACATAAACTTTACCGAAACCGATGCCCCAAAACAGGAATTCAGGTTGGGGCTTATTTCTGACAGGTCAGGGGAACTCAAGGAGATGATAGATGAGATTTCCACTGTAACAGAAATAAGGATTCTTGATTACAAGGTCACCGACGGGCTTCTGGACGGTACGGTTTTCTATCTTTCCTTTGCCAATGAAATGAGGGAGATTCTCGGCCTTTCCCAGGATAATGTAAACAAGCTCATTATCGAAGCCAACAAGCTTATGCAGATTATGGACGGAGAGAAGAAGTTTCCTATTCAGACCTTTGATTATATCCGTCGGTTTGCGGAATTTGTAAAGAACAGGAAAGGGGGAGGCTTCAATGCCAGGATAAACAGTTACCGGCTGGATAAGGATATAACTCTTCTGTCGGTGGAGCCTCCCTGCGGAAGCAATTCCTATATTATCGAATACGGAGATGAGCTGCTCTTTGTGGACTGCGGTTTAGCATGTTACAGAATGGAAATGGAAAATATCCTGTATCAGTATTTTCCTGACTATGAGAAGCGGAAGAAGACACTTCTGCTTACCCACGGCGATGTGGACCATACCGGACTTCATGCCATGTTTGACAAGATATACATGAACAGGGACTGCTACGAGAATTTTGTATATCAGGTGAAAGGGGAACCCGATTTCAGGGAACAGAACACACGGCATAATCCTTTCTGTGTCCTTATGAAGATGATTTCAGGCTATATTCCTCCCGAACTTGACAAGTGTGTGGTCATAGGAGAAAAGAAGGATAAGGAAATGTTGTCCTATATCGGAACCCTGGAGTTTGCCGGAAAGAAATTTGTGTTCTACGAAGGAAACGGAGGGCATGTAAAAGGGGATACAGTCATAGTCTGTCCCGAACTCAAGCTGATATTCACAGGTGATATCTACGTGAATATAAAGGGATTTTCCTATGAGCAGAAGGAATTCAACAGTCTGGCTCCTTTCCTTATGTCCGGAGTGGATACCCTTCCTGCCGAAGCTCTCAGGCTCAGGACCTATATCAGGGAAAAGTACAAGGGGTATATCACCTGTCCGGGACACGGTTCCGTACAGCTTTAAAGCAGAAAAAAGGCAGGTTCTTCACCTGCCTTTTTTTTATCCGAGGATTTTTTTCAGATCCTCTTCAGGGGTGCTTACCGGAGTTATGTTGTAGTTTTCCACCAATATGCCGAGAACAGCCGGTGAAACAAAGGCC
>JAZNLX010000189.1:0-11981 GCA_045579325.1 Spirochaetia bacterium | reverse complement strand
CACCTTCGGTATATTTCATGATGTTTCCCTTGTGTACGAGGGTTACATATCTGCGCTTGTTCTCGATGGCATATTCAATGGCAGCCCTTACAAGGCGCTCTGTCCTGGCCTTGCTCACAGGCTTAATTCCGATACCGGCCCCTTCAGGAATGTTCCAGCCGAAGGTTTCCTTGAGGAATGCGGCAAGCTTTTCGGTCTTTTCCTCTCCGGACGGAGTCTCGAAGCCGATGTATACATCCTCTGTGTTTTCCCTGAATACAACCATATCCACAAGCTGAGGATTCTTTACCGGGGAAGGAACTCCCTGATAGTACTTAACGGGACGGAGACATACATAGAGATCGAGAAGCTGGCGGAGTGCCACGTTAAGGCTTCTTCTTCCCTCTCCCACCGGTGTTGTGAGAGGTCCTTTGATACCTACCCTGTATTTCTTGAAAGCTTCCAGAGTTTCGTCAGGAAGCCAGTTTCCTACTTTATTAAATGCTTTTTCACCTGCCAGAACCTCTTTCCATTCGATGGCTCTCTTTCCGCCGTAAGCAAGTCTTACAGCCTCGTCGATAACAGGAAGTGCTGCCCTGGTGATGTCCGGACCTGTTCCGTCCCCTTCGATGTACGGAATGATCGGATTGTCGGGTACGGAAAGTTTTCCGTCCTTGAATGATATTATTTCACCCATAAGATGTATTTCTCCTTCTGATGATTCATTTTAACAGATAGTGTCATCCTTGCCAACTCTAAATTGCTGTGTTATATTTTCAATTATGAAAAAACTTAGGCTCATCCTTATTGCCGTCCTGCTGCCGGTATCAGCTATGCTGATGTCCTGCGGGGGAAACCTGTATACCGCCGAAATGGACAAAAATGACAGAGCAGATTTCCTTCGGCTGGTTTCAGCCCTGGAAAGCGAACGGGAAAACGGTGCCGATTACGAAAAAAACTATATAAACATGATGCAGATAAAGGAAATCCTGGACAGGAACCCGGATCCCGAACTCCGTCATCTGTTCCTGTCGGACTATGTCTACAGGAATCCCGATGATCCTTATAACGCATTCTATCTTTTTTCGGTGGCCAGAGATGCCCTGAACCGGGATGCGGTGCCCTTTGCCCTCCATTATTTCAGGAGAATCCTGGCTGACTACAAGGATGTGAATTTCCGGGACGAATCGGTTCATTGCATGTGTCTCCGGGCTATCATAAAATATGGTGCCGATCCGGGTGAAAAGATTGCCTGCTACAGGGATATGATCACCAGATTTCCGCAGAATGCAGATCCGGGAGAAATATACTTCAAAATGGGAAATCTATACGGGGAGCTGGGAGACTGGGACCAGGCCATCCAAAGCTACAAGAAATTCCTGAGTTACCCCGATGCCACAGTTCCGGGAAATGCATCGGCCCACGAATATGCATCCAACATGGTGGCCTACTACAACGCAGACATAACCTGGACAGACGAAAGCCTGGAAAACCTGGTAAACAAGGTTTCCAAAGCCATCAAGTCGGATAAATACAGCAAGAACGCCAGAGAACTGAAAAAATACATGTCGGGAGTCAGGTTCTTCATGTCCTCCTGGGAGGATGAAGCGGAAGACGAAACCCCGGCGGCAAGCAATATCGGCAGCTTCCTGAACAAATACGTATGGGTAAGCAGCACCCTGGACAAGGTTTCCAATTCCAGGGAGGCATACCTGAGGACATCGGGCTGGGAGCACAGAATCAACACCTGGTATCTCTATTTCAGGAAAATAGACTTTCCTGCGGATCCGGAAATCCATGGCAGCTGGGAATGGGCCGGAATATATCTGGGAGACAGGGTTTTCTCCAGATTCAACGATTTCTGATTGACATACGGCAGGCTATACATTATCCTTGGTATTACAAAGTATTACCGAGGAAATCATGACAGAAAAAACAGAGGTTATCTCCTTCAAGGCTGACGAAGAACTGGCAGCCATGCTCAGGAATATGCCTAACAGATCCGACTTCATACGCAACGCCGTACTGGAATATATGCAGAACACCTGCCCGCTGTGCAGCGGAACAGGCCTTATCTCCATATCACAGAGAGAACACTGGGAGAAATTCATAAAAACCCACACCGTGGAAAAATGCCGGGACTGCAACGAGCTCTACATCAGATGCAACAGCGGAGAAGAGCACCGATGAAAAAATTTCTATTCTTTCTTGCAGCACTCCTGCTTGTGGCAAACACAGCTTTTTCGGATGAAAAGATCAAGGTTTTCGTAAGCATAATGCCGCAGAAATATCTTGCGGAGAGAATCGGAGGAGAGAAAGCCGAAGTCTCTGTACTGGTACCCTCGGGAAGCAGCCCGGAGAATTTTGACCCCTCTGCAAAACAGATCATAGAGCTGGGAAAATCAGACATCTACATGACCGTGGGGATACAGGCGGAAAACATGTTCCTCAGCAGAATAGACAGGAATAAAATGGGCTTTGTGACAGCCGATACCTCGGCCGGAATAGAAAAAACCGGCTGCAGCCATGGACACGACCACGGGCATAACCACGGAGAGGCAGATCCCCATATCTGGACAGATCCCTCAAGAGCCGCAGCAATGGCAGAGAATATGGCGGAAGTACTGTCCCGGGCAGACAGCCGGAACCGGGAATACTACATGGCAAATCTCAGGGCTCTCCTGGCAGATCTGAACCGGCTTGACCGGGACATAAAGGAAAAGCTGGCCCCTTACAAGGGACGGGTTTTCTACATTTATCATTCGGCGCTGGAGTATTTTGCCGACAGATACGGCCTGATACAGAAGTCCATCGAAACAGGCAGCAGGGAACCTTCTCCTGCACAGATAAGGAAAATCGTGGCCGAAGCAGACAAGGACCGGGTAAAATGTATTCTGATGCAGCCTGAATTCCCTTCTGCGGGAACAGAGAAAATCGCACAGGCCATAAAAGGAAAGGTAATCAGGGTTTCCATACTGGAATATGATTACATCGGCAACATGAACTACCTTACAGAGTGCCTGGTCAGAGCCTTTGAAGAGAGTAAATAAATGAAAGAAAAGAAAATCGAGGTAAGGGATCTTTCCTTCCGCTACGATTCAAGATATGTTCTCAAGGATATTTCCTTCGATATTTTTGACAGGGATATAATCACCATCACGGGACCCAACGGCGGAGGAAAAACCACTCTGCTCAAGCTGATACTGGGAATTCTCAGGCCTGAATCGGGAATTATCCGCATAAACGGATCTGCTCCCGGAAAGCTGAAGACTCCCATCATGGGATATGTTCCTCAGTTTACCCATTTCGATCCCAAGTTTCCGATAACAGTCTACGAAACTGTTCTTTCCGGGAGAATGAAAAAGGGAATTTTCAGATATACGGACGAGGACAGGAGAATAGCAGAAAAGGCCCTGGATGACATAGGCCTCAGGGAAGTCAGAAACAATACCTTCTCGGCCCTGTCGGGCGGACAGAGACAAAGGGTACTCATTGCACGTGCCCTGGCCGGGGAACCTGAAATACTTCTGATGGACGAGCCTACAACCAATGTGGATGCAACCACCGGGGACTATCTTTCATCCCTTATCCAGAAGCTCAACGAAAAGCTCACCATCTTGCTGGTAACACACGATACCACCTTCACCACTGCATTCCACAGCCGTGTATTCTGTATAAACAGGAATTTCCATGAGCATCCTACACAGGAAATCTCGGTGGGAGACGATATCTTCAAGATGGTAAGACACGATATTGATCTTCAGGAAAAGGAGGCAGGCCATGCTTACTGATTTCCTTGCCGCTGTTACCGATCCGGCCGTTCCGTTTATCAGATATGCGCTTCTGGCAGGGCTTCTTTCCAGCATTTCCTTCGGGATGATAGGTTCCTATGTGGTGGTAAAGAGAATGTCCTACATAGTGGGAGCCGTAAGCCATGTGGCTCTGGGAGGAATCGGCGCCGTAATCCTGCTGAACGAGAAGCTGGGAACAGGTTTTTCCCCTATTTCGGGTGCCCTGGCCGCCGCCGTAATGGCAGCCCTGCTTATTTCCCTGGTGGAAATATACAGCGATGAAAGAAAGGACAGTGTAATAGGGGCCGTATGGGCAGTGGGCATGTCTGTAGGTATTATCTGCATTTCCCTTTCAGGCAGCTACGCAGACCCGATGAGCTATCTTTTCGGCAATATCCTGCTTCTGTCGGAACGGGACCTGATGATAATAACAGTCCTGGATCTGGTGGTGGTTTTTGTGGTTATCAGATACTACAATCTCCTGAAAGCGGTGGCCTTTGATGAGGTTTTTGCCGGTGTCCGGGGAATAAATACCGTGTTCTTCAACGTGCTGCTGAATGTGCTGATTGCCCTGACTGTGGTTTTGATGGTTTCCTTCGTAGGGGTAGTGATGGCTCTGGCTTTCCTGACAATCCCTGCCGCAACTGCGGGAATCGCGGTAAAGAGACTTTCCCACATGATGACGGGAGCTACCCTGCTCTGTGCTCTGTTTTCCGTATCGGGGCTTTTTGTCAGCTACAGCTTCAACCTGCCGAACGGAGCAGTAACCATTGTGCTGGCCGGAGTGATATATGTAATTGCAGCCCTGTGTTCCAAGCTGATTCTCAGACAAAGGAAATGATGAAGCGGGAAAAGAACAGAATCAGGAGAGCTATGGACATGTGAATTATGTCCTGGATAATCTTGCCCCTGAAGAAGCCCTTTCTGATGGAGCCGTAGAAAAATACCTGGACCAGGGAAAAAGCGGTAAGCCCCACCAGGAGAACCGCAGACCAGCTGCATATATCCAAAAGCATGACCCTGGTTGATATGAGAAATTCCTGATAGCAACCCAGTACGTACAGAAAAAATACCACGCAGATAAAGGTTGACAGAAAGACACAGCATCTGTCCGTAAATCTGAAAACCTTGGTTCTGGAAATATCTCTTACCTGCATACTTCTGATATAACATAAAAAACATCTCCGGGCAACAAGTAATTTTTCTATTGACTGTAAACATCAGTTAAAATATTCTTAATATAAATGAAGAAGCTTACTGCAGCCATAATATTTTTTCTCCTGCTGTTTCCGGTATGGGCAGATACCGGCAGCCACTCCTTTTCCTCGACTCTGGAGATACTGGGAAAATATTATCCTGCCGATGAAAACTCTGAAAACGAGCATGCAGTAACAGACTATATACAAAAAACCCTGCAGGAGGCCGGAATAACATTTACCGAGGTACCGCTGAACACCTTGCCCGACCGCCACTCCTTTTCAAGGAACATATATGCGCGCATTCCCGGAACTTCGGAAAACCACCTTATAATAGCCGCACCTCTGAACGGAGAAAAAGGGAATGAGGTAAACGTGGCGGCTGCTCTGGAGCTGGCCAGGATATTCAAGGCCTCAGATACAGGCCGGGATGTAAGGATTCTGTTCCTGGGAGCCGAAACAGGAAAGACCGAAGGACACCCTATCGGTACCAATGTATTCATCAAGAACAGCTATACGGAAAAAAGCTCTGTCATATATCTGAATTTTGCCTCGCTGCCTGACACAGTCATACTTAAAACGGGAAACCACAATTCCGTTACCCCTTACAGCATGGCAAGAAACATAAACAGGGCACTTGTAAAATCGGAGCTGAAATACAATCTCAGATCTGAACAGAACATGCTTTACAACATAGGAATGATTTCCCCGCCGTCTCCGCTGGACCCTTATCTGTATGCGGAAATACCGGCTGTTATGCTGTACAGCAATTCCCATGAAGCTCTGACCTACAATACCGACCTGTGGTTTGACAGGCTTTCTGCCTGCATTACGGAATTTGCAGATATATCGGCGGGCAGCTGGGAGAATACCGGAAAAAATTACCTGACGGTAAGGCTTACAGACAGCTATGCAATAATTTCGGAATTATACCTGCTGTTCTTTTTCCTGGCGGTATCTGTTATCATCATTTTCTACATTACATTCCATGCCAAGCAGTCGGCCAATTACATCAAGAGAATTTTCAAATATTTCCACCTGATTCCGTGGACAGCTTTTACAGTCTTTATATTCTATGTGGTTTCCACATACATCACCGTGGGAATTCTCAGACTTACCCATCTGGAATCCCAATGGCAGAAGATCATACCCGAAATCTTCATACTCAAGTGTACGGTCTGCATGCTTATGCTTATTGCCACAGTTCCGTTTTTCAAGAAACTGAAACGTCCGAATATGGGAAGTTTCTATTCGGGAAGTGCCGTGGTCACCGCAATCGTGGACCTGATCCTGTTCATTATCATCGACTTTTCCTTTGCAGTCTATTTTATCTGGGGACTTCTCTGGATTTTCGTGTTTACCCTCTATTCAAGCCGAAGAATAAAGTTCCTGTGCATGATACTGGCAGGTACCTTCCTTTTCATGGCCACCCACGGAATAATCTTCTATCCGGCAATGAACCTGGCAGAGGACCTGATTTTCTCCTCTTTTAAAATAAACCTTTTTATAGCAATGATTTCCTTGCCATTTGTATTCATGGGAGCCAGAATTTTCTACGTTCTTCCGCCCAAATTCAAGTTCAGGCACAAGCTTTCAAGGGTTTCGGCACTGCTTGGGATAATAGTCATAACTGTCTTTTCGGTACGCTTTATCTATACCTATTCCCCTTTCAGCAGGGATAACCTGCAGGTGGTAAGAGCTGAGCAGATACTGGATGCAGACGGCAAAACTTCTGTGGTGCATCTGGAAAGCAACTACAAGATCGGGGATATAAGACTGGACTACGAAGATGAACATTTTGAAATAAGCACAGACAAGAAATGGGCTTCAGTCAATACTGCCAGACCGAAAATAAAGGCATCCTTTGAAAAGGAGACAGATTACTTCCTGGAAAGAAAGACTGTAAGGCTGAAAATAGATGCAGAGGGAAAAGCCAACAAGCTCCTGGTTTACCTTATTCCGAAAAACAAGGATGACAGACTGCTGATACTGGATTCCACATATCCTCATATGGACGAAAACGGAAATGTCAGATTCAGGATAGGACAGAATCAGCCTATGCCTTTTGAAATGGAGATAACCACACCGAGAGACGAGGAGTTTTCAACCGAAATCCTGGTAATCTATTCGGAGCCCCCTTTCCGCTTCAGCTTTGAAGGGGAAAACAAGACATGTGTTCCTTACTTTACTCTGAAAAAGAATCTGCCTTGAAATCCTCCGGAACCATATAATACCGGTTTGATGCATTCCACAGGGTGTATCCCGATGACTTTCCTTCGGCAGCCCCCTTTATCTGGCGGTTGAAGTATTCGTAATACTCTTCTTTTTCCATTTTAAGTTCCTTGCCCACCAGGAAAGCCTGTATATAAGGGCGGATAAGACAGCCTGTATTCTTTACGATTTCTCTTGCTCTCTGAGTCCCTGAACGGTAGATATGCTCAGACCAGTCCATGTAAGAGCTGTTTTTATGGAAATCCTCGGAAAAATGGGAAGGATAATACATAGGGCACACCACATCCACATATTTTGCCGCCATATCCAGATTCTGGCCGTTTTTCTTCTCGATCTTGTTCCAGCCGTTGAATCCGTAGAAATCCACGCTTACCGGAATGGAAATCTGTTCCTTGGCCTTCCTGAAAAAGGATTCCAGGGCATCGGCATTGCTCATGCCTTCCCGGCGGTAGGTGTAGTTGATGTTGCTTATACGCCCGTCAGTGGGAAACCTGATGTAGTCGAACTGGATCTCGTCGATACCGGCCGCCTCAAACTCCCGGGCCAGGGCAATGTTGTAATCCCAGACATCGCTGCAGAAAGGGTCTACCCAATATTCTCTCTGGGTACCGGCCACAATATGCCGCCACGGTTCTCCGGTTTCCTTATCCCGGACTGCATATCTGAAGTTGTCATGGTTATAAAGTTTTTCATCCTTGAAAACCACAATGCGTCCTATAACATAGATACCTGCTTCATGGGCCTTTTCCAGGAGCTCCTTCAGGGAGAAATATTCTTTGTCCGTACCTATTTCGGCAGCCATGGGATTCTGCGTACCGCAGGTTATGTTTCCGTAATCATCCTTCAGATCTATAACCAGGGAATTCATCCCATGGTCCTTTATGAACTGTATATGTCTGTCCAGTTTCTCCCCTTTTCCGCTGAGATAGCTGAGATAGATACCTGTTTTTCCGGCCGCTTCGGCAGAATGCCTTACCTTTTTTTCGATATGGGGAAGCTTTACATTGTTCAGGCTGTACCATTCCAGGCCGTCATAGGAGCATTCGTAGACACGGCTGCCAGAAACTATTTTCAGGGCAGTTCCCGTATCGGTTATGGAGTGGATAACCTGCGATGAGACTTCCTCCGGAACGGGAAGGGGCTTCCATCTGCTTATGACCGGGTCAAAGCCGTAGATAAGGTTATCGGGAACTGCCGCCGCATACCAGGAATATGTGCTCTCTCCCTTGGCAGGACACACTGCAGTAAGCTCCTCGTAAAATCCGGCTCCTATATAAAAACGGTTACTGGGAAAGATCTCCCAGGTTTCGCCCATATCCGATGTACAGAAAAATCCGTCGCAGCTGGTTCCCGCCATGATGAGAAATCCCTGTTCCAGAGGCTTCAGCGCCACGGAGGAAAAGTAAACCCTTTCCTTGACAGGAGCCTTTACAGGAACAGATTTCCAGCTGCTTTCTCCCGGGCCGCAGAACACGACAAAGTCTGATCCGCAGGCAGCCATGGCAGTGGTGGCCTCGTCAAAATAAACGGAAGAAATATCCCTGTATTCGGTTCCGGGAAAAGGGTACACATGCTTTTCGGGGAGACCGCTGCTTATGCTGCTCCACCGGTTTCCGTTATCATAGGAGACCTGCAGCATCCCTTCACGGTTGGCTGAAATAAGTATTCCCGACTCAGAAACAATCATTTTTTCCGGTTCACTGTATAAAAGAACAGCCATAAGGCTGAAAATCATCAGAAGTAAAATCTTTTTAGGCATATCTTTATAAATATCGGCATAATTGTCTTAAAATGAAATATATTGTATATTAAAAGCATGGAAACAGATCTGAACCTTGGTCAGAAAATTCTCGACTCAGTAAACGCATCACGACCGGAGGGAATCAGTCATCTTGATGTAGATACACTGCCTCATCCCGACGGCAAGGATATTTTTGTACTTCACAAGAATCTTCATTATTACATAAACGGGACTAAAGCGCAGGAAATCCTGAAAAAATACGGAATCCCGACAGATTTGCTGACAGATGCACGCAAAGAGGGAGATACTCTGGATATAGGATTCGAGACTGCGGAAAAGATAGGACTTCATCTTATTCCGTTCCTTTCCTACGGTGTACTCAACGGCGGCATGGCCACCAGTTACTGCGACAGAAAAAACAATTCAGCCTTCAATCCGGAGCTTTTTGCAGAGGCGGAAAAACAGTTTGAGGCTCTTTCGGATACTGCAAGAAACATTCCCAAAGGGGCAACTCCGGCATACATAAACCCGGATGGTACACCGGGCTACGATTTCATGGCCCTCAAGCTCAGATCCATCCTTCTTACCATAAAGAAATCCATGGCTGTAACAGGCAAGGGACCGGATGCATACCGAAATTCCGTTTTCCAGATGACCAGCAACAGCACGGATACCATTCTCCGCAATAAATACAGAACCTACAGGGAGCTTCCCGGCATCAGGGATCTTTCAGAAGAAACAGGAGTGGATATAACCGAGGTGCTCGGAGCGGTTCAGCCGCTTATTCCGGCATTTACCCATACATCCAAGGGCTTTCCTCTGGACTTTTTCAGAAAGGAGGACGGAAGTTTCTATTCCCTTCCGGGAGGACACGGGCAGAATTTCATGGTGCTCAGGGATATATACAGAAAGCTTTTGGCTGAGGGAAAAAAGTTTATCTATCTGGGAAATGTGGATAACATCGGTTTTACAGTTTCTCCGGCAGAAGTGGCAATCCTGGCCCTTTCGGAAAGAAATGCCAGCTTTGATTTCTCTTTTAAGACTCCGGTGGATGTAAAGGGGGGAATCCTGGTAAGGGAGAAAAACGGAAGGCTTAACTGCGGCGATATCGGAAGGGCTATTTCCAAGGAATTCGTAGCCTCCCACGAGGCTTCCGGAATGCCTATTCTTTTCAACTGCGCCACAGGACTTTTCAATCTGGAATATCTGGTGGAAAATCTGGACAGGATAATTGATTCCCTGCCGGTGCGCCTCATAGACCAGAACAAGGATATAGGAATGTATTCCCAGACCGAGCAGATTACATGGGAAATCATAGGTCTGCTGGAATCAATGATAATATTTGCCGTTCACAAGGAAGAGAGATTCATTGCATCCAAGCTTCTGATGGACAATATTCTTGCATCGGGGCTTGAATGCTGCGAAACTTATCTTGCCAAGCACGAAGATACCGACTTTACCCGTGCGGTAAGAGCCACACAGAAAGGGCTGGCTTGGAATCTTGAAACACAGTACGGAATGAAATTATCCGGGGGAAAATGGATTCCCGACAATAACTGAAATCAGTGTTTTTTTCTGAAAGTCTTGTAGTAGTACCGGCGCGCAGCCTCTGCCAGGCGGTACATACGGTACAGTAAAGGCCTGCAAGGATAGTCCCAGCAACCCGGACGGTGAATAATACGCCCTCCGAAGCCTGTCTTGAAGCAATATAAACCGTACATGGGATGATTTTCGTCCGGGGCCGGCGGTATTCCGAAAAAATCGTAGGAAGTGCAGCCTGATGCCTTGGCATCTCTTATAGCCTGCCACTGAAGTGCATACGCCGGCATGGTTTCCCGTTTTCTTCCGCAGGAGGCACCGTACAGGTATATTCCTTCCCTGCCGTTGAATATAGTTATGATTCCGGCTATGACATCCCCCTCTACAGAGGCAAGATAAAGCCTTGCTTCGATATCATTCTGCTCTGCCGCCAGCAGGAACAGCTTCTGATAATAATTGAATCCGTGAATGGAGATCCGGTCCCTTTCCGCAGTCTCTTTATAAAGGTCGTACCACAGAGGGAGCTTGTCCACACCGCAGACTTCTACCTTGACGCCCCGTTTTTCGGAGGTCCTGATGTTGCGTCTGGCTCTGTCCTTCATTCCCTTGAGAAGCTCTGCTTCGGACAGGGTCAGGTCAAGCTTTACGGAGGATGGGGGCTGTATGTCCAGGGATGCCTTGAAAAAGCCCTTTTTTACGGCCGGGCTGCTTTCCCAGGAGCCTTCCTGCTCTGTAAACCACGGAAAATCGTATCTGATAAAAATACACCCTGCCGGAAGCTGCTTTTTCAGGTAGCGGGAAAGCTCCCCGATCCTGCTGTCGTCGGCAGGGGCATAGGGTATATAGGCCAGGGAGAAAATCTTTCCGAAACGCCTTAACAGTACGTTTATCTTTTCTCCGCCGAATTCAAAGGTATAACCCTTCCAGCCGAAAGCAGATTTGAAAGAGGCCCATAAGCTGCTCTGGAGGAAGGATTTTTCCATTAATGAACTCCGCCGTTTTCTGTTTTTTCTGTTGTAAGGATCTTGCCGTCTGCCACCAGCTTCTTTCCGCCGATTTCAACGTTCTTGTTCACAACATTTACCTCGATACTGAAGAAAAGGCCTGCATCGATATTGTCCGGCTTGATTCCTGCAGGGTCGTCGCCTTCAAGAACAACCTGTGTTCCCGGTGCTGCCCAAGGTGCTGTGAGAACCTCAACGCATTCCTTGCCGTCTGCATCCTTGTAGTCTGCAGCAAGAAGCATACCGCGGCTTTCCACACCTCTCATCTTTCTAGGCTTAAGGTTGTCGGCCAGGATGATGTGCTTGCCCATGAGTTCTTCCGGTGTAAGATAAGGAACCAGGCCGCTCTGGATTACCCTGTCCTCTCCGCTGCCGTCATCGAGATGCTCGATGTAGAGCTTGTCGCTTTCAGGATTGCGTTCCACGCTTACGATCTTTGCCACCTTCAGACGGATATTTTTGGTAAAGAAAGGGGCCTGCTGGTCAAATGGGAGAACCT
>JAZNLX010000188.1:0-2058 GCA_045579325.1 Spirochaetia bacterium | reverse complement strand
TGGGCAGAATTCTTTATACCGGGGCTGGGATGGATACCGGTGGATCCGAATCTGGGAGACAGCGCCGACAAATCATCCTACTATTTCGGAAATCTGGATGCATCGCATATCGTATTCTCCAAGGGAACCCTCAACCTGCCGCTGCTGAGTCCTTCAGGTCGCAGGATTTTCAGGGAAAAGATGTACTATCTGCAGAACTGCTATGCAGAGACAACCGGACATGACGAGTACATGGATGTTGACTGGAAAGATCTTAAAATCCTCTCCTGGTGGTAATCAGTAAAGAACCCTGAAGAAGGTGTTTCCGATGGCGGAAATGGTGACATTCCCGTTTGCTTTTCTGTATTTGATAAGCTGCTGGAAATTTTCCTGGGTCTGTATCGGTGCAAAAAGCTCACCCTTGCTTCTGAGCTGGTCTATAAACAGGTTTGTAAGGGTGGTAATTCCCCCCTGTATAAAGATTATGTCAAAAGGACCTTTGTCTGAAAAGAAAGCGTAATTGCTTCCATAATAAGCAGTTATATTATCAATTCCCTGCTTTTCGAAAATTTCCCGATAATTCTCTTCATTCCTGCTTGTTTCGATAAGATAGATTTCCTTGAAAAGCTTTGAAAAAACCGATGCACACCATCCGCCGTTGTTGGCGATAATAAGAACCTTTGCATTTTCATAGGCCGAAACATTTCTCAGTACCAGTGCAAGCTCTGAAGGGGAAGGAATCCTGCCGTCATCCTGAAGCGGAACTGAAGAATCATGATATACATGCTCCTTAAGATCTTCGGGAATAAACAGCATTCTGTCGGTATCCCTGATGGCTTCCTCATAAAGCGGTGTCCTGGCCTGGGCAGCCGGCTGAAAAAGTACCAAAAACAAAAATACAAAGATAAAAATCGGTTTCATCATAAAAATGATAACTGCTTTCCGGTAAAAAATAAATAGAAATGGTAAAAAAAGAAAGAAAATTATTGACTTATGTAAAAAGTGGGTGTTATCCTAAAATAAAGTTCCCCGAAGGGAATGACCTTAGAATGTTTCATAGGAGTATTTATTATGTCCAAAACAGAACTTATTGATTTTATTGCTGCTCAGTGCGATATTTCAAAAGCTGCTGCTGCTAAGGCTCTCGGTGCCACATTGGATGGAATTGTAAAGGGCGTGAAAGAGGACGGAAAAGTTGTTCTTGTCGGATTCGGTACTTTTGCTGCAAAGGAAAGAGCTGCCAGAAGTGGTATCAACCCTCTGACTAAAGAAGCCATTGAAATTCCGGCAAAGAAAGTTGCATCTTTCAAGGCAGGAAACAAATTCAAAGAAGCAATAAAATAATTATTTATTGATTTTAGCAGACAGTCATACCTCTGTGATATATATTGTCATAGGGGTATTTTTTTTAAATATGTACGGAAAAGTTTTATTCGGAATAAATAACATTTATACAGTAAGGCCGGAGGAAGGGCCCGATGTCATGTGCCGTATCAAGGGCAAGGTGCTTAAGGGATGCGAGAATGTGTACAATCCCATTACAGCCGGAGACAACGTGGAGTTTGAAAACTCCCTGATCACGGCACTTCTCCCCCGCAGGAACGCCCTGACCAGATGGAACCGTAAAAGGATGATGCCCCAGGTCATAGCGGCCAACCTTGATATTCTTTTTGTGGTTTCCGCTGCGGGGGAACCCCCTTTCAGACCAAGGTTTGTGGATAAGATCATTGCCAATTCCTGCAGCAAGTACAAGGACGAATACGAGGTGGTGCTGGTCATGAACAAATGCGACCTTGGGGTATCCGATGACATTGCAGAGCGCCTTGAAAACTACAGGCAGATCGGTTACCGGGTTTTTCTTGTATCAGCAGCCACCGGAGAAGGAATCGAAGAACTCAGATCCTATGCGGAGGGAAAGTTCTGTGCCTTTGCCGGGCAGTCTGGGGTGGGCAAGTCATCTCTTCTCAATGCCCTGAACAGCGAGGTTTCCCGCAGGGTGGGGGAGGTTTCCAAGAAATATAACCGGGGAAGGCATGTGACAAATTATTCCCTTTTTGTTCCCGATACCGTAAACGGGGG
>JAZNLX010000187.1:0-5778 GCA_045579325.1 Spirochaetia bacterium | reverse complement strand
GGGTAAAGGGACACGCCGGAAACAAATACAACGAAATGTGCGATTCAATGGTCAGAAAGGAGATGGAAGGGATTTCCTGAAATCGGGCAGAAGCCTGTCGCTTCTCCACCATACCGCATGAACCTTCTCTTCATCTTTGATCAAGGCCGATATTATTCCTTCCGTATTAAGCGAAATATCTGAAAAATATTCACGGTTTATGCCGCAATCAATGTATGTGTTTGCAATAATATTGCCGTCTGCACTGAGTATAAGGATATTGTATCTTGTGCTGCTGACCGGGCTGGCAAGGAAAAGTATGTCGGATCCGTGAACACCCAGAAGCTGGTATATGGTTTCAAGCCTGTCTATGGAAATTGATTTTCCTCCGTTCTCTGCCGCCATGTAGGTATGAGGTATGTCGATGCTGCCGGTAAATCCCCTTTGTGCCATATCGTAGGTAAAAACCGAGGATTTGTGAAAATCAATATCATTTTCTCCCATCGTTCTCCGGTAAAAATCGACTTTTATATAAAGGAAATATCCGTCTGCCGAAGCTGAAACCGTATCGGGAGATGCAATGAGCTGAGGGTCGGTTTCATCTGTCATGAAATCTCCGGGGGAGAATATCAGCTTATATAGGGGAGTCATGTTTTCCGAGAACCAGTAGATTATCTTTCCCTCGGGAACCAGGGCGTGAACTATAAGATGGCCGGAGTTGTTTATCTCCAGCTTAGTTATCATAGGAAAAGGGTCTGCCCCCGGACCCTCCGGTCCCAGTTTGCCGGTATAGTTTCCGGCCGCATCGAAACAGTGTACCGTATATGCCAGGACTGTATCGAACAGGCTGCTTTTCTGGTGCATGTGTTCAGGAAGCTTGTCTGCCACATAGATATTCTGTTTTTTATCTGTTGCCGTATGGGTCGGACTTATGAATGGGAATTCCTTGCCGCTGCTTACCGGGGAAATCTTTCCGGGTTTTCCGTTGAGTATGACCGGTCTGCTCTTTGAGCTGTTATAGTAAAGATCTGTAAGGTCTCCGTATGAATTGAATTTCATTAACTTCTGTCTGCCGGTGTCTGAAATGATGAAAAATCCGTCCGACATGACAGCGCAGACCCGGTTTCCAAGCCCGTCATCCATCGCTCCGAATCTTAAGGTGAACATCTCTTCTTTTTCGGGAGAATGTTCTGTCCGGGTATCGCAGGATAAAAGAAAAATAAGCGTCGGAAGCAGCAGAAAAAGAAATTTCTTCATATTGCAATGATACTATTCAAAGAAAATCCTGTCTATAAGCTTGCGGGGAATTCTTGACACGGTAAATTGCTTTCAATAATATAAGTCAAGGAGCGGGTTTTGACAAAAGAAAGACTTCAGGACATTTCTGATGAATCATTGATCAGAATTGCCACAGACCAGGGTATTTTAAACTGTCATGACATTGACAGGGAAGAACTTATCGATGTTATCGTGGATGCATATGAGGAGAGTCGTCTCGATCATATTGAAGAGAACAACTGGACTGTCCGTTCCGTTGAAAAGAAGTTTGATATCTTTCGCGATGAGGAAATTGATGCGGAAGGAAAAATGTCAGTTCCGATTCCGGAAAAATATAACAAGACCGGCATCCGGCTCATTATGGTAAACCCTCTCATGGCTTTTGTTTTCTGGGAACTGAGTGATGAGGACCGGGAAAAGGCCCATAAGTGTGCACGCCGCGGAAACCTTTTTCTCAGGGTTTTTGAAAAAAATATTTCTGACGGAAGTACAAGCTCATTTGACATTCCCATAAAGACAGACGACAAGAAATGGTACATAAACCTTCCGAGCCACGGCTGTTCATATCATATTGAAATAATCTGCCGCACAGGAGACAGCGAGGATTCCGTTGCAGTATCCAATTCCATAGAAAGCCCTCTCAAGATTTCGGGAGATATCATGAATAAGAGCGACAAATACCGTGACGATTTCATGGTGCTTGCCGGTGTTTACGGTTTTTATGACGATGAGGAAGGAGATATCGATAATTCACAGAGAATTGTAACGTTTCTCAATGCCGCATCTATCAGGGAAGGAGTGTAAACATGCATAAAGGATATCTTGTTCTGGAGCTTACCTGTCATCTTCCTTATGTAAAGCATATCGAAGAAAAAAAATATCCTGAAGAAAACTGGCTCAACAATGCGGTTGCAGATACATATCTTCCTCTACTCAGGGCTCTTAAGCGCCTTGATTCCGAAAATGTTCCTATAAACCTTACCATAGTGGTTTCACCTACGCTTGCCGCAATGCTTTCGGACGAGCTTCTGCAGTCAAGACTTGAGAAATTCCTCAGTGAGCGTATTGCTCTCGGAGAAAAAGAGGTGGAAAGGACTGCTTTTTCCCCTGATCTCAGAAGAAATGCAGAGATGTATCTTGAAAGATTCAGGACAGATTTCTCGGACTTTACCGGACTTTACGGACGTAATGTTCTCAACGGCTTCCGGGATCTGGAAAGAAAGAAGAAGATCAATATCATAACCACATGTGCATCCCATTGCTACATGCCGCTCTATGCATCCTGTCCTGAGATGCTTGAAGCCCAGATCTATACCGCAATAAATTCCCATAACAGGATCTTCAACAAGGATACCAAGGGATTCTGGCTTCCTGAACTGGGCTATTATCCGGGAATCGAAAAGATTCTCAGGAAATACAGAATTGAATATTTCTTTACGGCAATACATTCATTCCTTTTCGGAAGCAGACTTCCGCATAACGGCATCTATGCCCCTGTGAACGTGGATGATTCCGGTGTTTTCGCATTCTGCCGTGACCTTGCTTCCGGTACATATATCCTTTCGGGAGAGGACGGATATCCGGGCGATTTCTCATACAGAAACTTTTCCGGGGATATTTCCGGGGAACCTGGTTACGATTATCCGGGATACCTTTCATACAGCGACGGTTCCAGGGTCAATTCAGGTTTCAAATATTATTCCAACTCCAGCGGATTCGGCCCGGGTGAGGGAATCTATAACAGGGAAAGGGCCCTTTCCGTGGTGGAAAAGCATGCGGACAACTTTATATACAATATAAGGAAGAGGGTGAAGAGCCTGCTCCGTTATACAGACCGTCCTCCGGTTATCGTGTGTCCTATGGATGCATCCGTGCTGGGGCACTGGTGGTTCGAAGGGACAGACTGGCTTGAATGCCTTATCAGGAAGCTTGCTTCTGATGATGAACTTTCACTTATTTATCCTTCCGAATATCTCTATACCTACAAGAACCTTGAATCGGTTTCCCTTTCATATTCCAGTGTGGGAAACGGAGGTTACTCCGGAGACTGGCTCAACGGAAGCAATGACTGGATCTATACTCATATCTACAGCATCATAGACAAGATGAAGGAGCTTGTGGTTAGGTTCCCTGACGAATCGGGACTCAGGCAGAGAGCTCTCAATCAGGCTGCAAGGGAAGTGCTCCTTTCCCAGGCATCCGACTGGCCGTTCATCATGAGGTCGGGAATCGCGGCTCCGTATGCAGGAATGAGATTCCGCGAGCATATCAGCAATTTCCTCAAGGTGTACAACGATCTTTCCGGCAATACCGTGGATACCGAATGGCTCACCGGCGTAGAGAAGAAAACCGGCATTTTCAAGGATATAGACTACAGGATCTTCCGCTGATTTCTTTTACGGCTCTTTCCTCAGATATATAATCTTCAAGTTAGACAAAACATTAAATAAAGCTTGAATTATTTGTATTTATGCTTTATAATACTTGTCAGTATTCTTTATATTTTACAAAAAGTGGAGGTTTCATGTCTGTAACTACAGCTGAAGAGATTAAATTCTCAGATGAACTTTTGGCTTTTATTGAGGAATGGAAAACAAAACCCGGAAATCTTATTATGATTCTTCACAAGGTACAGGGCGAATTCGGATATATCCCACGCCAGGCTGCCGTGAAAGTATCTGAAATGATTGATGTTCCTCTCGCCAAAATTTATGGTGTTATCACATTCTATCATTTTTTCAAAACAAAAAAACCTGGAAAGTACATTATTCAGGTATGTCTTGGAACTGCATGCTATTTGAGGGGCGGTGACGATCTTATGCAGGAATTGGAAACAATCCTCAATATCAGTCCTGGCCAGGTTACCGATGATGGTCTTTTCTCAATTGAGGCTGTAAGATGTATCGGTTGTTGCGGTCTTGCTCCTGTTATTATGATCGGCGGTGAAGTTTTCGGAAAACTCACAGCTGAAGATGTTCCTGGAATTATAGCTGACTTCAGAGCAAGAGGCTGATCCTTATGCATGCTGTGATTGCCGATTTTCTTGCCGATTGTCTACAGAACTCGGTCGAAGCCGGTGCAGGGTATATTACTTTGAACTATACCGTATATACCGGGGATAAGATTTCAGTCGAAATAAAAGACAACGGAAAAGGAATGAGCGGGGAGACACTGAAGAAGATTCAGGATCCTTTCTATACAGACGGTACAAAGCATGTAAAAAGAAAAGTCGGTCTTGGTATACCGTTCCTTATGCAGGCTGTGGCTCTTTCGGGAGGCGATTTCGGAGTTGAATCGGAACTTGGCAAAGGTACCACCTTCAGGTTCAGTTTTGACCTCAATAATATCGACACCCCTCCTCAGGGAGATGTCAACGGAGCAGTCGTTCAGGCAATGATGTATGACGGCGGCTACGAGCTTGAATACAACAAGGCAGTGGTAAATCAAGGTGTTGAAAAAAGCTATAAAATCAAAAGAACGGAATTGATTGATGCTCTTGGGTGCTTGTCCGATCCATCTGCAATAAAGATGGCAAAGGTTTTTCTCAGTTCCCAGGACGAAGATTTATTTTAAAGGAGACCAATAAAATGGCTAAAATGACCCTGGAAAGCCTTAAGAAATTAAGAGAAGGCAAATTGCAGGATATGGAAAGAAGAGAAACAGAAGGAAAGGATATCCATGTTGTTATCGGTATGGGTACATGCGGTATCGCTGCCGGTTCAAAGGTTGTTCTTGACGCTTTTATCGAAGAACTTGCTGCTAAGGGAATCGATAATGTAACAGTTAAACAGACAGGTTGTATGGGACTCTGCTACGTAGAACCTACAGTAGAAGTAAAAGTTCCTGGTATGCCTGATACAATTTACGGAAAAGTTGATGCAGAGGTTGCTAAAAAGATTATCAAGGATCACATCGTTGGTAAGAAGCTTGTCAGCGACCATATTTATGACAGACCTTCAACTGACATTTTAAAGGGCTGAGGAGGTAGTTGATGGCAATTAGGAACTATATTTTGGTATGCGGTGGTTCCGCATGTGAAGCTTCAAAGGCAGATGCAATCTACGAATCTCTTAAGAAGAATGTTGCTGACAACGGTCTCGCAGGCGAGGTACAGGTTGTAAAGACAGGTTGTTTCGGTTTCTGTGAAAAGGGACCTATCGTTAAGATTCTTCCTGAAGAATTCTTCTATGTAGAAGTTAAGCCTGAAGATGCAGAAGAAATTGTTCACGAATCTATCATCAAGGGACGTGTTGTTCCTAGACTCGTTTACACAGATGCAAAAGAAAAGAACAGCAAGAAGAGCAAGTTCGATATGGACGAAATCGGCTTCTACCAGAAGCAGTACAGAATCGTACTCAGAAACTGCGGTTTCATCGATCCTGAAAACATTGACGAATATATTGCAAGAGACGGATATCAGGCTCTCGCAAAAGCACTTTTCGAACTCAAGCAGGACGGAGTTATCGAAGAAATGAAGAAGTCCAACCTCCGCGGTAGAGGTGGTGCAGGATTCCCTACATG
>JAZNLX010000186.1:0-9396 GCA_045579325.1 Spirochaetia bacterium | reverse complement strand
GCATGGCGGAGAGAATAAAGGAAGAGCTGCTCAGGGAAGGGAAAGGTACCGTGGATTATGTTCTGGGAACATTTGAAAAGAACAACATTCTGGAGTATCTGGAATCGATTCCCGAGAAGAACAGCTCAGACAGGTATGTTTTTCAGGAGTACCACTCAGACGGAAGCAGCTTCAAGGCTTTTGTTCCAATCATGCACGGATGCAACAATTTCTGCTCCTACTGCATAGTTCCGTACGTACGGGGACGGGAAATATCCAGGGACGCAGAGGCAATTATAAACGAAATCAGGTTCCTTGACGAAAAAGGGGTTAAGGAAGTGACTTTCCTGGGACAGAACGTAAACTCCTACAGGGGACTTTATAAAGGAAAGGAAATAGATTTTGCCACTCTTCTCAGGCTTACCTGTGAAAATATTTCATCCATAGGCTGGATCCGGTTCATGTCCTCCCATCCTAAGGATTTCGGTTCGGAGCTTATAGACACCATTGCAGCTTATCCTCAGATATGCAGCCACATACATCTTCCTGTACAGCACGGAAGCGACAGGATTCTGGAACTCATGAACAGAAGGTACACATCGGGGCGTTATATGGAGATTATTTCCGAAATCAAGGAAAAAATTCCGGGCGTTTCCCTGACCACCGATATTCTCATCGGGTTTCCGGGAGAAAAGGAGGAGGATTGGTCAGCCACCATGGATCTGATGGAAAAAGTTAGATATTCTGATGCATATACCTATTATTACAATCCCCGGGAAGGGACAAAGGCCTGCACAATGCCCGACAGCGTGCCTCACGATATCAAGCTGGCCCGTCTGGACAAGATCATCTCCCTTCAGCACAGAATCAGCGGAGAGCTTAAGGAGAGCCGTGTCGGGAGCATAAGGCGTGTTCTGGTGGAATCTGTATCCAAAAAGAACGAAAATGAGCTTCTTGCCCGTACGGAAGGGGACGATATGGTTGTATTTGCCGAAAAATGTGATAAAATAGGATCATTCATGGATGTAAGGATTGTTTCAGCCATGGGAAATACTCTCAAAGGAGAAGTTGTATGAAAGGAAAGATGATATTCTTTGTTATTTTTATTTGTATATATGCTCTTTTTGCAGCCATGAACCTGACAAATACCACCGATATCAACTTCGGTTTCAGAAAAATCAGCAATGTTCCGATATTTCTTTCGGTAACGGTATCCTTTGCCCTGGGAACTCTTTTTATGCTTCCGTTTGTATTTACTGCCAAGCAGAAGGAAAAAAAGGACAAAACAGAAAAACCTAAAAAGAAGGGAAAGGATAAGAAAGAAGAACCGGCAGATGAAAAGATTCTTTAAACTGTTTTTTTTCCTTTTTCTGATTGCCTCACCCCTTTTTGCCGACCGGCTGTCCGACTGTTATACACAGCTCAATGATGAGAAAAATAATGTCGACAAGCTGCTGGAAGAGATTGCAGACCTGGAAAAATCTCCAAGGAAGATAGTAGATACCATAAGATTCTGTTCCGACAGGATTACAGACAAGTACAGGTTTTTCAGAACTGCCGCAGATCTGTCTCTGATGATCGGAGACCTTGATTCTGCCCGGGAATTCTATGAACTTGCCTACACCGCCAGACCCAAATCTTACGGGGATCTCTATATGGCAGGTGTCATTTACAATGAAACCGGATACATTGAACAGGGCTCCAAGCTGTTCGGGATAGCAGCAAAAGAGGATAATGGGCTGTACGGGGAGAAAGCTAAAGTAATGCTCAGTTCCATCCTTATTTGCAAGGGTGAAGCAGCCGCCGGAACCGAGTTTCTGAATGAGGTACTTAAAGCTGCTTCCGACAAGTCTGTTCTCTATCTTATCTATGATGTGGCTTGTGCGAACGGGCTTGAAAGTATAAAGGCTGAAGCTCTGCAGAAGCTGGGAAAGAGCGGTTTTGAGGGTAAGCTTGCTTCGGGAGAAAGTGCACTTCCTGTTACTCCGTCCAGAATCTTTACCGAACATCTGGTGCTTGAAAACAGTAATGATGCCGAAAGGCCCGATACGGAAGTAGGCAGCGCAGAGGAAGACCGGACAGTTGCCAGACCTTCCTTTTTGCAGGTGGGTGCATTCGGAAAATTGACCAATGCGGAAGTCATGCAGAGTAAGCTGAAAAGCCTTGGGCTGAACAGCAAAAAAATAGATTCAGGGACAGGAATATATAAGGTACTGATTCCTGTGGATCCGGCCATGGATGTAAACAATGTTACGCTGCTTCTCAAAGATAACAATATAGAAATTATGCCTATTTACGACTGATTCAGATGGATGCAAATCTGGAGTTGATCTTTTCCGCATCCTGTGCCGAAATTCCGGTAAATACCATACGTATACTTTTGCCCACCGATTCTATGCGGCATTCCGGTCTTATGAGCATGTTATCAAGTCTAAGTATGGAGAATTTGGTTTCCTTCCCGGCAAAATCGGGTAACAGGGGTCTGTTTTCCCCGACAGAAAATACTATATCCCGGTCCGACAGCTGATAAACCCGTTCCGCAGGTATTATTTCGTCACTGTCAGGCATGGAAAATGCAAAATCGATTCTTCCTGTTTCCCTGGGCTCTTTCCTTGCCGGTGTTTTCCTGCCGGTTACCCTCAGAAGCTCGTTTCTGTAAATCTTTACCTCCGTATTCCATGGAACCAGCTCGGCACCGAGAAATTCTGCCTGAGTGCTGTCTTCGATAAGAAATGTCTTACCTGTCAGGAGAATGAATCGGAAACCCCCTTCCAGAATCAGGTCTGCCATTATCAGAAGCGGTCTCCAATGAAACGGAAAATCCTCTGAATTCATCATGATGATATCAGGCTCCTGTTCCCGGAGTGTTTTTGTAATACCGAGAGGATTATCTGCAAAAGAAAGATTGTATTCCTTTCCCAGAATATGTTCTACGGCGTGTCTCAGGTTTCTGTTTTCGGCAATGCAGAGTATTTTCATATTTTACCTGTAATTATTATCCCATATATCCGGCAGAATATCTATATTAAAAGTAAAAATTTATTGCTCTTTATTGTATATTCGCCAAGTAATAATTATACTGTTTTTATTGCTGATGAAAGATAAATTCCTGACTGAGCTTAAAAAATTATTCAATTCTCTCAAGACTCACGGAAAACTGGTGGATACCTTTATGGCCGGCCGTTTTCCCATTACGGTTTCCGGCATCCGCAAGCTGCCTCTGGCCGTGGTTCTGGATGATCTGCTCAGGTATTCCAAAGGAACACTTCTTGCCGTTCTGCCCACAGAGAAGGAGGCAGAGCTTTTCTACAGCGATATTTCCCTGGTTTCCGACAAGGCTGTATATCTCCCTGCATGGAACACGCTTCCGTACAAAGGGGACAGACCCGGAACCAAAAACTACAGCGACAGGATGAGAGCTCTTGCCGCAATTCTCACAGAGCCCAGAAGCATAGCAGTCACTTCCCTGGATGCATTCCTTACACCTATGGTTCCTGCCGGTTTTATCAGAAGCCACATTTTCAGGATACGGAAAGGGGACAGCATAAATGTGGAGAAAATCGAAAGACATATGCAGGAATGTGGCTATATCAGGGTTCCTAAGGTTACGGTAGCCGGGGATTTTGCCATGAGAGGCGAGGTTTTTGACTTTTTTCCTTTCGGCAGCGATGAGGCTATCCGTGTGGTTCTTGATTTTGATGAAGTTGAAAAGATTACCGGATTTGATCCCATTACCCAGAAATCATCGGAAAAATACGAAGAAATACTCATTCCCCCCTGCAAGGAGATAATCTGGAAGCAGGAAAACATAGAAAATATAGAAAAGCAGGAAATTCTGACCGAGGATGCCCTTGCCGGACTGAAAACCCACGGTGAAGTACCGGGAGAGGAGTATATTTTCCCTCTTTCCTTTGAAAAGCCGGAAAATATTCTTGATTATCTTGCAGACTTTTCCACAGTCCTTTATGTGGACAGCGAGCTTCATCCCGGCCGCAGCCGGACTCTTTCTGAGGAATACAAATCCATGTTCCGCCAGTACGGATACTCTGTTTTTCGAAGGCCGCCGGAGATAGGCAGGCTTCTTCTGGATTTTGATTCCATGGAAAACAGTTTCAGCCGCCGTATTTCCCTGCCGGTTCTTTCCAATCCCACCGAAGGGGACAACAGCACAATCCGTTACAGTTATGAACCGGGCCGTTCCTTTTTCGGCAATTTTGCATTTCTCAAGGATGAACTCAGGCTTCTTGCATCCAACGGATACAGGATTTTCATTTTCTCCAATTCCGAGACTCAGGCACTCAGGATAGCCAAGATACTTGAGCAGCTGGATGTTACCGTAATAAACGGATATATCTCCGGTGGATTCGTGCTGCCCGAAAGCCATATCATGGTTATTCAGGAAAACGAGATATTCGGAAGGAAAAAAAGGGTTCCGGCCTCTGTAAAAAAAGCAAAGAGCAGGCCTATAGATTCCTTCGTGGAGCTGAACAAGGGAGATTTTGTGGTTCACGTAAACTACGGTATCGGCCGCTTTATCGGAATAGACAGAATAAAGAACAGCACCACCGAAAGAGACTACATCAAGATAGAATATGCGGCGGAGGAGACCCTTTACATTCCTATCGAGCAGGTGAATCTGGTCCAGCGATATATAGGTTCCGAAGGAGCCGCCCCTAAGCTTGACCGTATAGGGGGCAAATCCTGGGAAGCCCGCAGGAACAAGGCAAAGAAGGCGGCCGAGGATCTGGCAAAAAGATTGGTCAAGCTTTATTCCAGACGACGCAATGCCACAGGATATTCATTCCCTGCCGACAGCGACATGCAGGTACAGTTTGAGGCGGCATTCCCGTACGATGAAACAGAGGACCAGCTCCGGTGCATAGATGAGGTAAAGAGAGACATGGAAAGCACCTTTCCCATGGACAGGCTTGTTTGCGGAGACGTGGGCTACGGCAAGACAGAAATTGCCATGCGTGCCGTATTCAAGGCTGTGGATGGGGGAAAACAGGTGGCATTGCTTTGTCCTACCACCATACTTGCAGAACAGCATTACGAAACCTTTACCGAGCGTTTCAGGAATTTTCCCATTCAGGTACGGCATCTTTCACGGTTTGTTCCCAAGCCGCAGCAGAAGGCTGTCATAGAGGAACTGAGAACCGGCAGGGCAGATATCATAATCGGTACACACCGTATTCTCCAGAAGGATGTGGCGTTCAAGAATCTGGGCCTTCTGGTTATAGACGAAGAGCAGAGATTCGGGGTCAAGGACAAGGAAAAACTCAAGGAACTGAAAACTTCGGTGGACTGTCTTACGCTTTCCGCCACCCCTATTCCTAGAACTCTCCACATGTCACTGCTGAAGATAAGGGATCTTTCTGTCCTGGAGACACCGCCCCGGAACAGGCGTCCTATAGAAACCTTTGTGCAGCCATACAGCGAGGATGTGGTTAAAAAAGCCATTCTCCGTGAAATAGAGCGGGGCGGTCAGGTATTCTACCTGCACAACCGGGTGGAGACGCTGGATCAGGTAAGGCTTTATCTTGAAAGCCTCATGCCGGAACTGACCATGGAAACAGCCCACGGGAAGATGAGCGGCCCGGAACTGGAGGAGGTGATGGAGCGGTTTATCCATCAGGGAATCCATGTCCTTATTTCCACCACCATAATCGAAAACGGAATCGATATTCCGAACGTAAACACAATTATCATTGACAGGGCCGATATGTACGGTATCTCTCAGCTTTATCAGCTCCGCGGACGCGTGGGGCGTTCCGACAGGCTGGCATACGCATATCTCCTTTATCCCGATCAGCTGGCCATATCGGAAATCGCCATGAAGAGGCTCCGTATTATTTCCGACAATACAGGGCTGGGAGCCGGATTCAAGGTAGCCATGAAGGATCTGGAGGTCAGAGGAGCCGGCAACCTGCTGGGAAGGGATCAGAGCGGGGAAATAAGCTCCGTAGGCTTTGACATGTATCTCAGGCTCATTGACGAAGCGGTGGCCGAGCTTGATCACAGGAAAGATGAAATCAGGACGGGAGATGTCTACCTGGAGCTGGAATACAGCGGCTATATTCCCGATTCCTACATAAGGGATCATTCAGAGAAGATAGAAATATACAAGAAAATAGCATCCGTAACCTCCGAGGAGGAGCTTAACATAATCTGCACCGAAATGGAGGACAGGTTCGGACCTGTGCCCGACGAGGTGGAAAGCCTTGTCTCCCTGGCCGAAATCAGAGTACTCTGTACCAGGCTTTATATTTCATCCCTCCGGGAAAAAAGGGGCATTATCGAGATAACCTTTGCCAAGGTGGCGGTGATTTCCCATGAAAAGATTATCAGGCTTATCACCGAAGGGGGAGGCAAGATAAGACTCTCTCCCACACAGCCAAATGTACTGACTGTTCAGACAGACCTTATAGACCTGAAGGAAAAATCAGCTTTCCTCAGGGATAAACTCATGAGACTTTTATAGAGGATTTATGGAAGAGAAAAAATATATCAAGACTGTAAAAAGTTTTATTGTCAGAAGCGGAAGAATGACAAAGCTTCAGAAAAATGCCATTGACAATTATACATCTCTCTACGGAATTGAGTTCAAGCCGGGGGAAATGATAGACATGGCCTCTGTTTTCGGCAACAGCAATCCGGTGGTCATGGAAATAGGTTTCGGTGACGGAACAGCCACATGGCAGATGGCGGAAAGGAATCCTGAAACAAACTACATTGCCGTTGACGTATATCCCCCGGGAGTGGGAGCCCTTCTGAACATAGTCCATGAGAAGGGGCTTAAAAATGTCCGGGTCATGAATCACGATGCCTGTGAAATTCTCGAAACCATGATCGGAGACGGGGCTCTGTCCGGTTTCCATATCTTTTTTCCCGATCCCTGGCAGAAAAAGAAGCACAACAAGAGAAGACTCATAAACAGCGACTTTGTTTCCTTTATTGTCCGCAAGCTCCGGGCCGGGGGATACATCTACACCGTTACAGACTGGGCCGAATATGCTGACCAGATGCACAGTGTACTGGAAGGGGAACAGGCCCTTGCCAAAAGCGGGGAAGCTGCACCCTGGAGACCAGTAACCAAGTTTGAGACCAAAGGAACAGCCAAGGGACGCGAAATCAGGGAATTCTTTTATTCCCTTGCTTAACGCAATTTTTGTTTGTATAATATAAACAGGGAGCAGTAATTGAAAAAATCAAACAAACCGTTGCTTTGTGCCGGAATAATCATTGCAGCCGCATTTGTACTCATCATTGCTGTTATTATGTTCAATCCCGTTCAGGAGAAAAGTTCTTCTGAGGCAGGCAGATTTCCTGCAGTTCCCGTACAGCCTGAGCCTGTAATTCCGGAGCCTTCGCCTGTACCTGAGCCTCAGAAACCTGTAAAAACCATTTACATCATCCTTGATGACGGCGGACACAATCTTGAACAGCTTAAACCTTTTCTGGAATTTCCGGGAAAGCTGACAGTTGCCGTACTCCCTCATCTGGCTTATTCTGCGGAAGCAGCCGAAGCGGTACATGCAGCAGGAAAGACAGTAATCCTTCATCAGCCCATGGAGGCCATAGGCAAAAACAATCCGGGACCGGGAGCCATCTATGTGTCCATGAACAGCGATGAAGTAAAATCAACTCTCAGGAAAAATCTGGATTCGGTTCCCTATGCCGAAGGACTGAACAACCATATGGGCTCTGCCGCCACCATGGACCCAAAAGTTATGGACAGTGTCATGGAAGTGGTAAAGGAAAGAGGAATCTTTTTTATAGACAGCTTTACCCATTCAAAGTCTGTCTGCAGCGAGGTAGCTGAAAAGCACGGTCTTGCTATTGCAAAAAGAGATGTATTTTTAGATAATGTTGATACTAAGGAAAAAATAATGGAAGCAATAAACCAGGGTAAGGAAACAGCAGACAAGAAAGGATATGCGGTCATGATCGGACATGTATGGTCTCAGGAGCTGGCCGATACAATGATGGAAATTTACCCTGATTTCATAGAAGAAGGTTATTGCTTCGGTTCTGCTGCCGATTTTTTTATACTAAAAGATAAGGAATAATTCAGTTGAACATTCTCGGAATCGAATCCTCATGTGATGAATGCTCTGCAGCAGTGGTTGCAGACGGAAAGAAAATCCTTTCAAATGTAGTTGCCACACAGATAGATATACACAAGCCTTTCATGGGCGTAGTTCCGGAAATAGCATCCCGTACCCATGTGGAATGGATCAAGGGCGTTATCAGGACATCTCTTTCCGAAGCGGGGCTTACCCTCAGCGATATCGACGGTATAGCTGTAACAGCCAGGCCCGGACTTGCAGGGTCTCTTCTGGTGGGGCTTTCCTATGCCAAGGCCCTTTCTTACGCTTCCGGGATCCCGTATGTGGGAATAGACCACATTTATGCTCATATCCATGCGGCACACCTTGAATACGATATTCCGTATCCTCATATGGCGCTTCTGGTATCTGGAGGACATACCATTATTGCAGTGGTGGAAAGCTACGATTCCATGAAGATAATGGGGACCACCATAGACGATGCCTGCGGAGAGGCTTTTGATAAGATTGCCAAGTTCTACGGATGGGGTTATCCGGGGGGAGTTATAATAGACAGGATGGCTCAGCAGGGAAATCCTCTGGCCTATGCATTTCCGGATCCCTCATTGCACAAGGGGGAACATAAGTACGATGTCTCCTATTCGGGGCTCAAGACTGCGGTAATCAACCAGATTCATCAGTTCCGTAAGCCTGAAACCACAGAAGATATTCCGGAAAACATAGCTGCATCATTTCAGAAAACAGCCATAGATATGCTTATCAGAAGGCTTAAGAAAGCGGCTAAGGATACAGGGCTCAACAGGATAGTAACCGGAGGGGGTGTTGCTGCCAATTCCTATCTCAGGAAATCTCTGACAGATCTTTCGGCAAAAGGTTTTGAGGTTTATATTCCGTCAATGAAGCTTTGCGGAGATAACGGTGCCATGATTGCCGGACTGGGCTATCATTACCTTAAAGAAGGCATTACCTCGGACCTTTCACTTAATATCATGTCCAAGGTAATGGCTTTCAGGAAAAATTATCCTTAAAATTATTTGATTTTTACAATCCAGCCTTCAGGAGCTTCGATTCTGCCCATCTGAATACCGGTGAGTGTTTCGTAGAGTTTCTTTGTTACAGGACCCATTTCGCTCATTCCGCTTGGGAAACAGATTTCCTTGCCGTGGTCCACAATCTTTCCTACAGGAGAGATTACTGCTGCTGTACCGCAGAGACCGCATTCTGCGAAATCGCTGAGTTCGTTAACGGAAATTTCTCTTTCTTCAACTTCAAGACCGAGGTAATCCTTTGCTACGACCATAAGAGATCTTCTTGTGATTGAAGGGAGAATTGTGTTTGACTTAGGTGT
>JAZNLX010000185.1:0-4114 GCA_045579325.1 Spirochaetia bacterium | reverse complement strand
CTTCAGGGTGTCCTACATGAAGCCCTGCCCCTGACGGAAAAGGAAACATATCGAGAACATTTTTTCTCTTCTCGGGCGGAATGGCCGGATCCTCTACAGCAGGGAAAGTCTTGTTTTCTTCCCAGTACTTCTGCCATTTCTGTTCTATTTGTGCATAAGGATATTTACTCATAATCTAAACTATATCATTCCAATCGAACTGGGTCAATTGTCCCTGCTGCTTAAGCCCCTCAAATCCCTGTCTGCGGAATATGTCATAAACCACTATGGCAACGGCATTTGACAGGTTAAGTGAACGGGCCTCCTCTACCATGGGAATACGGACGCAGTTTTCCTTGTTGGCCGCCAGAAGCTCCTCCGGAAGTCCCTTGGTTTCCTTGCCGAAAAACATGTAGACCGTATCGGGATATTCGGCATTCGAATAGCTGTTAAGTCCCTTGGTAGTCACATAGAAACAGTTTTCCCTGCCGTTCTTTTCGTAGAATTCTTCTATATTTTCATATACGGATATATGGGCGAGCGGCCAGTAATCAAGCCCGGCCCTTTTAAGATACCTGTCCTCCAGTACAAAGCCCAGAGGCTTTATCAGATGAAGCTTTGCTCCGGTGGCGGCACAGGTCCTGACAATATTTCCTGTATTCTGAGGAATTTCAGGTTCCAGCAAAACAATGTTTACGTTCATAGGCAAAAAAAAAGACCGGCTGTACCGGCCTTCATAATCAAAACAAAAAAATTATTTCTTGTTCTTTGTAACTGCTGTGCATTCTGTGTGCTTACAGTCTGGGCAGTGTTCAAAGTGATCCCACTCATCCTTGTTTACAACTTTTCCACATGCGTTACATTTTACGTTTCTGGCAGCCATCTTACATTTCCAGATGAATACCAAAGAAAGAATACCAACGAGAACACCAATAGCAATAATGTCTTTGAAACTCATTTTCAATAACTCCGATATAAAATTAATTTTATTTAACTTATTTTACTTTTATTTATTTTATCTGTCAACAATTTTTTATTATAATTTATATGAGAGCTTTTTTCTCCACTCCCCTATCTTTTCCTTATTTTCAAAATCAAGTTTCTTATGAATTTCAAAGCCGGCAGGAGCCTGTCTGTTCTTCTTTATGATCCCGAAATTTCCGCTTCCGAGATAAGCGATGGTCTCCCCCTCCTGAAGCTCCTCGTTTTTTTCAAATTCCCTGAGAACACAGTCAAAATGGGCAGGCTCGCCCGAATCGGGCATGGAAAGGCTTGAAGCGGTATCCTGGATCAGTTCACCGCAGAGGGCACAGGTAAGTTCCTCCTTTTCAGGATAAACAATCCCGATTTCTCTTCCTTTACTATGTCTGTGTCTGAAATCCCTACGTCTCATTTTTACCTCTGTTATTATTATTCTATTTATTTGCAGATTCTTCAAGTCCTTTTTTCAGTACTCTCCCATTACATCACGCAGATGGGAAATCTTTCCTCTGCCATCGATAAAAACCACGTCGTAACGGATACCGAATCCATCAAATCTCCGGTTTTTTTCTATAAATATCCTGGATGTACCGATTATGCGTCTCTGCTTTGTACTGTCTATGCTGTATTCAAGATCGGATTCGGGAATGCTTTTCCAGGCCTTGACTTCCACAAAGACCAGTTCCTTCCCTTTTGTGACAATAAGGTCAATCTCCCCGGTACGGCACCTGAAATTCCTGGCCACGGTTTCATAGCCTGCTTCCTCAAGATATGCGGCTGCGGCATCCTCGCCCCGGTTTCCCTTTTCCCTTGTATTGAACATTTTACCGTGTGTAGTTATAAAAAAACAACAAATCTGTCCTGTTGAGGACAAATCTGTTGCTGAGGAATTTGATTATTAAGAAACAACCGAAATAAATCAGTTTTCTTTTTTCTTGATGAGCTCTTTAACTTTTGCAGCTTTTCCGACTCTTCCGCGGATGTAATAAAGTTTAGCTCTTCTGACTTTACCGTATTTAACGATTTCGATTTTCTGAATTCTAGGTGAGCTGAATGGGAAAACTCTTTCTACACCAACTCCGTAAGAAATCTTTCTGATTGTAAAAGTCTTTCTGATTCCGCTGTTGTTCTTTGCGATACAGAGACCTTCAAAAACCTGTACTCTCTTTGTTGCACCTTCAATGATTTCGAAATATACCTTAACAGTATCTCCGATTCTGAAAGTTTCTACGTTATCCCTAATCTGTTCAGCTTCAATTGCTTTGATCAGATCCATTCTGATTTCCTCCTATATGCTCAGGACCCAGAAGATCAGGCCTGTTAATTTTTGTTTTCTCGAGGCTTTTAGCCAGCCTCCATTCCCGGATATTCTTGTGATGTCCCGACAGAAGCACATCAGGAACCTTCATATCTCTGAACACCTCGGGTCTGGTATACTGCGGATACTCCAGAAGTCCGTTGGAAAAGCTCTCCTCCTCCAGGGATTCCTTGCTTATGACTCCGTCAAGAAGTCTGTAAACGGCATCAACAATAACCAAGGATGCAATCTCTCCGGAAGACAGCACGTAGTCTCCCACACAGATTTCATCATCAACATAACTGTCTATTATCCGTTGGTCAATACCCTCGTAACGACCGCAGATAAAAACCAGCTCTTCTTCACCTGCAAGAGCCGATGCATATTTCTGACTAAACACCTTTCCGCTGGGGGAAGGATATATAGTCCTGATGGCCTTTGCATTCACGGAATCGAGAGCTCCGGCAAGAGGTCCGGGCTTCATCACCATTCCGGCGCCGCCACCGTAAGGATAATCGTCACAGCTTTTATAATGATCCAGACTGAATTCCCTGATATCCACCACCTTGTAGGAGATGATACCCCGCTCTACTGCCCTGGCCATTATGGAGCTTCTGAAATACCCCTCAATTATATCCGGAAACAGGGTCAATATTGTAATTTTCATTCAAAAAACCATGTTTCCTTAAGCTCGATTGTCTTACTCTGAGTGTCAACCTCTCCGATAAAACGGTCAAGGAAAGGGACAAGCACAATCCCTTTTTCGCACTCGATTTCCAGCAGATGGGAAGCACCGCTGTCTATTACAGATTTAACAACGCCCATCTCCTTTCCCTCATGGAGTAAGGTACTCCCGAACAAATCACAAAAATAAAATTCTCCCTCCTGCAGAGGAGAAGCAAATTCCCTGGGTACCGTAACATCCCATGTGGAAAACATCTTGGCAGCTTCGGGAGTGTCTATCCCTTTAAGCTTAAGAAGGATATCCCCGCTCTTTTCCGTAACGTTTTCTACTGCGAACTGTCTGGTAACACCCTGTCGTTTCAGCCACACGGTCCTGAGCTTATAAAAATGCTCTGTTTCGCCCGAATAGCTTGCAACCTTAAAATAACCTCTGACTCCATAGGAGGTCTTAATGTACCCGATTGCTATCAGCTCCTGATTTTCCACGGCTGCCTCAATCGAGAATTTCCAGAACCACCCTCTTTCCGCTCTTTGAAGCAGCTGCGCTGAGAACTGTTCTTACAGCCTTTGCGATTCTGCCGTGTTTTCCGATAACCTTTCCGATATCTTCCTGTGAAACTCTGAGCTCAAGAATAGTGGATTTTTCACCCTCAATGATATTCACACTTACATTTTCAGGATCATCCACGAGAGATTTTGCGATATATTCAACAAGATCCTTTTCCAAAGTCATTGGTTACCCCGATTATTTTACAGAAATATTCTGCTTGTTAAGGAGTTTCTTTACTGTCTGACTTGGCAAAGCACCCTTTGCAATCCATTCCTTGATTCTGTCTGCATCAAGTGTCACCTGGTTTTCAGGTTCTACCGGACGATACTGTCCTACTTCTTCAATTGTTCTTCCGTCTCTTGGTGCTCTTGAATCGATAACAACCAATCTGTAGTAAACTCTTTTCTTTGTTCCAAAACGTTTAAGTCTGATTTTTACGCTCACTTCAACTTCCTCCTGCAGCTGTCTTAACCACCGAACCTGGACATCAGATCAGCCTGATATTTTTTATTTTTTGAGACTTTTTTCATCATAAGCCTTGTTTTATCAAATTTCTTAAGGAAACTGTTTACCTCTGCCACGGAAACGCCGCTTCCCTTTGCTATTCTCTTTCTTCTGGAAGG
>JAZNLX010000184.1:0-5580 GCA_045579325.1 Spirochaetia bacterium | reverse complement strand
CTGAAGATTCTGCAGGGTGATGATTCCGGCAAGCTTTCCTTCGCTGTCCCTGACCACAAAGCTTCTGTTGTGATGACGGCTGAAAACCTCAAGCAGGTTGTTGAGTTTCTCTGTTTCGGCAACCACTGTATGGAAAGTTTTGGAGCATACCTTCTGTCCGCCGCTTTCCACATCGGACACATAGCAGTTCTTCATTATATCTTCGGCACACACGTCAAGACCGCATTCGCCGGCCTTGGTCACGCCGTATTTTACAAAGATAGGGCCTGCCAGCTGCACCACAAAGGTGGTGGCTGTAATGATGAGCATGACGGTAGGGCCTATATTGTCGGCAAAATCCTGACCTGCCGCAATGGAAAGGCCTATGGCAACTCCCGCCTGGCTGAGAAGACAGTAAGGGAGATACTTGTATACGGTCTCAGGAGCTTTGGTCATTCTGGCACCAAGCCGTGCACCGATGGATTTTCCCACCGTACGGCACAGGATATAAAGTACCGCGATAAAGGCCACGTAGGCATTCACCTGCCAGATGTTGAGCTTGGCTCCCACCAGTACGAAAAAGAGCACGTAGATAGGGGGTGTGAACTTTTCGGTAAGGGCAAAAACCGGTCTGGTCTTGGCCGGTGCAAAGTTTACCATGAAAAAGCCCATGGACATGGCTGCAAGGATATTGTCCAGATGGAGAAATTCACAGATACCGGTGGAAAGGAACAGGGAACCCAGAGAAAAGGCCAGAATACGTCCTTCGTCCCTCATCACGTTCCTGATAAGCATTCCCAATATAAAGCCGAAGAGAGAGCCCAGCAGTATGGAAGCAATTACATCGTATCCCAGCATCATTATCTGGTACAGGAACGAACCGCTTCTGCTGCCCAGAAGAGCAGATGCAAGGGAAGCGGCCATGGCGTAGAGAATCAGTGCCACGGCATCATCCATGGCTACAATTCCGTATACTATGGTTGTAAGGGGGCCCTTGGTACGGTTTTCCCTGAGAACATCCGTGGTGGCAGCAGGAGCCGTGGCTGACGAGATGGCACCCAGGATAGCGCCCATGGAAACGGACAGGATTATATCCCCCGTAATAAGCATGGAAACTGAAGTAACCAGAATAGTTACAACAATAAACGGAATGATGGCCTCCATAAGGAGGATTCCTACAAACTGCTTTCCGTATTTCTTTACAACAGAAATTTTCAGCTCGCTTCCTATCATGAAGCCGATAAGTGTCAGAGCTATGTTGGAAAGGGGAGTCAGTGATGTAATGACATCAATGTGAAGAAGCTGGAGACCTGACTGACCGATGATTATACCGATTACGATATAACCTACAACCTGAGGAATCCTGAGCTTCTGAAAAAGTCTTCCCCCGATGGCTCCCAGGAACATGATTGTTCCCAGAAGCAGCACCAGGTTTGTACTTTCCACAGCATTGAAATGCATAAAGTTAGGCAGAACCCCGGATAAGAATTCCATCTGCTATCCTTTTTCAGATCATTTTGCAGGGCTTATTCTGTCAAAGCCTGTATAAGGAATCAGGTTTTCAGGAATAAGGATAGAGCCGTCTTCCTGCTGATAGTTTTCTATAATAGCAATCATTGCTCTTGAAAGAGCCATGGCTGTTCCGTTGAGCATATGGAGATATTCGCTTCCCTTCTCTGTCTTGTACTTGATTCCGAGACGGCGTGCCTGGAAATCGGTACAGTTGGAGGTACTGGTTATTTCGCCCCAGTCTCCGCGGCCCGGCATCCATGCCTCAAGGTCATATTTTCTGTATGCTGATGCACCCAGGTCTCCGGTACATGTATCTACCACGCGGTAAGGGATTCCCAGACCCTGGAAAATCTTCTCTTCCACGGAACGGATGTACTGATGCATTTCATCAGATTTTTCAGGGAGACAGTAGATGAACATCTCCACCTTGGAGAACTGGTGCACCCTGTAGAGGCCTCTTGAGAACTGACCTGCAGCTCCGGCTTCTCTTCTGAAGCAGTGGGAAAGGCCGGCCATCTTGATAGGCAGCTTGTCTGCTTCCAGTGTCTTTCCTGCCAGGTAACCGCCCAATGTGATTTCGGCTGTTCCGACCAGACATGTTCCTGTTCCTTCTACTGTGTAGATATTGCTTTCGTCGCCTCTTGGGTTGAAGCCGATTCCTGCAGCTACCTCCTCCTTGGCCACGTCAGGGGTAATGAACGGAGTAAAGCCCTCTTTCATGAGGATATCCATTACATAGCGTGTAAGAGCAAGCTCCAGGATTACAGCCTCGTTCTTGAGGTAATAGAACTTGGTTCCTGAAACTCTTGTGGCTGTCTCAAAGTCCACCATATCCAGAGCTTCTGTAAGTTCCACATGATCCTTAGGTTCAAAACCGAACTGAGGAACCTCTCCCCATCTGGCTACTTCCAGGTTTTCCTTGTCCTCTTTTCCGATAGGTGCATCCGGATGTGCCATGTTCGGAATATCCATCATGGCTTTTCTGTAGGCAGCTTCCTGTTCCTCAAAATCCTTTTCCAGAACGGCAATCTGCTCCTTGAGCTCCTTTCCTTCCGCAATGAGAACCTGGCGCACTTCCTGCTCCAGCTTTCCTTTCATTTTTGCGGCATTCTCGTTTCTCTTCTGTCTCAGCTGGTCAAGCTGCTGCTGAAGGGCGTTCTTCCTGTCATAAAGTTCCACGACAAGGTCTGCATCCGCAACCATGTTCCTGTCGGCAATGTTCTTTTTTACCTGTGCAAGATTTTCTTTGATGAATCTGATGTCTAACATATTTTCCTGACTTTTATTTTAATCTGTATTCTGAGTGCTCGAGAAGATTTCCCGATGCATCGTAAAGTTTAACAACATAGCGGTAATAAACACCGTCGGATTTCACATGCTTGCGCTCAACTCTCTTTCCGCCGTCGAGATAGGTGTAAGTCTTGAAATTCTTGATGTTTCCCTTGGCACTGAATTCTGTTTCCTTGGCCAGAGTACCGTCCTTGTTGTACTCATAGGTCATGAAATCATCCAGCTTTCCGTTGAAGTAAATATTTTCCTTGATAAGCTTTCCCGCACCGTCATACTCATAGGTCTTTGTAACAGAATCTGCCACACCCTTGTCTGCCGCCGCAGTTTCCTTTATAAGTTTTCCTTCGGAATTATATTCATAGATATCCTGGTTGTACAGAACAAAATTCTTGGGAGCCTTGCTGTCCGGAGCAGGAACAAGATCCTGAACTGTGGAAGCAGGTGCCGCAAATGCAGAAACTGCTGCTGTCAGCATTACAACAAAAAATACTTTTTTCATTTTTCATTCTCCTTGTCTTTGTTTTTTATAACATTTCTTCGGATTTTTCCGCTGATTGTTTTAGGAAGTTCATCCACAAACTCTATTATACGGGGATATTTGTAAGGAGCGGTAGTACTTTTTACATAATTCTGTATTTCTTTTTTAAGATCGTGGTTTCCGGGTCTGTATTCCTTGGTCAGGACGATGGTGGCCTTGACCACCTGGCCTCTGATAGGATCGGGAGCTCCCGTAACCGCGCATTCCAGAACTGCCGGATGCCCTTCAAGAACACTTTCCACCTCGAAGGTACCGATTCTGTAGCCTGAGCACTTGATTACGTCGTCACAGCGCCCCATGAACCAGTAATGTCCGTCGCCGTCGCGCCATGCGGTATCGCCTGTAAGATAGTATCCGTCCCTGTATACCTCCGCTGTTTTTTCCGGTGATCCGTAGTATTCACATACAAGACCGGGAAAGCGACCGTTTGTTTCAGGGAATTTTTCCTTGTCGAGCTTGAAGCAGATCTGTCCCACCACTGCATTTCCGACCTCTTCCAGATTATCGTCCAGAAGGCGGATGTCATAGTAAGGGGCAGGTTTTCCCACGGAGCCCGGCTTGATTTTCTCCCCCTCGAAATTAAAGAGGGAAACCGTGGTTTCTGTCTGGCCGAAGCCTTCGGTAATCTCGAAGCCGGTATATTCCTTCCATCTGTTGAAAACCTCGTCGGAAAGAGGCTCTCCCGCTGTTGAGCAGTGGGTAAGGGAAGAAAGATCGTACTTTGAAAGATCCTCCTGAATCAGAAAGCGGTAGATTGTAGGAGGAGCACAGAAGGTGGTGATCCTGTGTTTCTGGACCTGTTCCAGAAGATCTGTTGGCTGGAACCTGGAATGGTAGTCGTAAACAAAAAGGGCTGTCTCGCAGATCCACTGTCCGTAGAGGCGTCCCCAGGAGGTCTTGGCCCAGCCGCTGTCGGCTACTGTAAGGTGGAGTCCCCCTTTCTTTACGTTCTGCCAGTATTTTGCGGTAACGATATGTCCCAGAGGATAAAGGAAATCGTGGATTGCCAGCTTAGGATGGCTGGTGGTTCCCGAAGTAAAGTAACCCAGCATGTAGTCCCGGTTGGAGGAAACCTCGCTGCGGGGCAGAACCGGGAACGGAGGGGCTTTCCTGCATCCCTCGCTGAAATCCACCCAGCCTTCGGGAACGTAGTCAAGAGGTCTGTTTACTCCGAACTCGTTTACCGCGGCACAGAGCTTAACGCTCGGTGATTCGGGAAGAGCCTGGGAAATGTGTCCGGTTATCTCAGGAGAATTTACTGCCACAATCATCTTGATTTTGGCAAAGTTGCAGCGGTAGACCAGATCCTCCACTGTAAGCATGTGGGTAGCGGGAACGGCAACTGCGCCGATCTTGTGCAGGGCAATCATGGAAACCCAGAATTCGTAGCGCCTCTGGAGAATCAGCATGACAAAATCCCCTCTCTTTATTCCGCACTGCAGGAAAAATGAAGCTGCCCTGTCAGAAAGGACCTTCATCTCTCCGAAGGAAATCCTGTAGCATTCATCCTCGTCATTTGTCCATACCATGGCCGGAGCATCGGGTGTCCTGGCAGCTATAGCATCCATGATATCGTATCCGAAGTTGAAGTTCTCCGGGATATCCAGGCTGTAATCTGCCATGAAATCGCTGTATGATGAAAACTCCGTACGTGGTAAAAAAAGCTCTTCCATTAAATTTTCCTTAAATCGTGTCCTATTATTTTATAATAAAATTATTGTAATAAATCTACACCTTCGGTCATCGGCATTCTGCTGTCCGTGAGGAAGTGAAGAATCGAAATAGATGGAATCCCCCTCGTTGAGCACCACGGAGCTGTTTCCGATCTGTACCCTTACGGAGCCCTCTATAACATAGTTGAACTCCTGTCCCGGATGGGTTGTGGGATGAATCACCGGAATCTGTCCCGGATTGATTGTTACCAGAAACGGATCTGCCTTTCTGTTGGCAAAACCGTAGGCCAGGGATTCGAAATGGTAATCGGCAAGCCTGTCCACCACTATTCCCTTGTCCTTAGGGGTGACAAAATAAGAAACCTTCCTGGAATCCTCTCCCGAAAGGAATGAATTCATATCCATATTGAACTTCTTTCCCATGCAGAACATGACGCTGATAGGAATATCGGTGTTTCCCGATTCGAGTTCAAGATAACGCTCTACCGAAACGCCGCATACCTCTGCCGCTTCTTCCGGTGTAACATCCATAATTTCGCGCAGTTCCCTGAGACGGGCTAAGTCGGATCGTAGCCATGTCGTTCTGTG
>JAZNLX010000183.1:0-1627 GCA_045579325.1 Spirochaetia bacterium | reverse complement strand
ACCGAGGAAGAGCTTGCCGCCATAGGTATACCGAAAGAGGATCGTGCTTTCAGGGCACATATAACTTTGGGACGCAAGGTCATGTTCCGGGATGAATTTGCCCATGTGGCTGAGGACATGGGAAAGGTTGATTTTCTTTCGGAGGCCAAAGGTATTTCTCTTATGGAAAGCACACGGGAGAGGGGTGCTCTGGTTTATAGGGAGCTTTATTTCTTTCCTTTCGGAAAAGGTCAGTAATCCCGGCCGCTTCTTTCGAGATCTCTCTGCTTGATGGTTTCGCGCTTGTCGTAGAGTTTCTTTCCTTTACATATTCCCAGTTCAACCTTGATAAGGCCGTTTTTCAGGTATAGCTGTATAGGAACCAGGGTAAAGCCCTTTTCTTCCACTTTCTTTCTTAATTTGCGGATCTCATCCTTATGAGCAAGAAGTCTTCTTTCCCTATCCGGATTGTGGTTGTTAAGGTTTCCATAGGTGTAGGGTGAGATGTGGAATCCCATAAGCCAGAGCTGGTTATCCTTGATTCTTGCATAGGAATCACCGAAAGAGAATTTGTTTTCCCTGAGGGATTTGACTTCCGTACCCTGCAGTTCGATACCGCATTCAAGGGTTTCTTCTATAAAAAAGTTGAATCTTGCCTTCTTGTTCACAAGAAGTAACTTTCTGCTTCCGTCATTGCTCATTTCATTTTCCTGCAAGAACTACCCTGAAACCAAGAACAGGGGTACACCAATCTGGTGGCTGGCATCCTCTGGACCATACGCTGACGGTCCCCTTGTCATTCATCCAGCTGCCGCCCCGGACAGCTCTTTCCGCTCCGTCAAAGGGGGCAGTTCCCTCATAGAAGGTATCTGCAGGGAAATACCAGTTTCCGCACCAGTCCCACACGGTCTGCCTTCCTTCGCTGCTCCGGGCCCATGCTTCCCATTCGTATTCTGTAGGGAGCCTGAACATGTACTTTTCCTTCAGCTGAACCGGCAGCTGTTCGGTAAGCCATGCACAGTAGGCTTCTGCCGCATGCCAGGAGATGTATGTAACAGGATTTTCATCCTTTGAAAGGTCCTGATTAGGTTTAAGGTACATGTCTGTTACCAGTTTTTCAGCCATAAGATTCCTGATATTTTCTCTGGACCACTTGTTTCCTGCTTCAGTAAATGCCCTGAACTGCGCTACGGTAACCTGATCGGAAATGTAGACCCGTTCTGTTTTCTTGGTATAAAGGGCTGGGGCACTTTCGGTAGGAATGCTTTTGGCCTTGTTTCCGAGGATGTAGGTTCCTCCCGGTACTTCTGTCAGTGTCATTCCCAGGACACTCATGTCTCCGGTCCTGTTTTCCCGGGTTTCTGCAAGAGGAAGATCGGCCTTGGGAGAAATGCTTTCGGTTCCTTTGTATCTGCACTGTCCCAGGTGGGCCTCTGTTATCGGAATTCCTTCAGTGCTGCCGTTGATGATTCTGTATGCATTGATATAATCCTCAAGCAGGGCGGATGAATAAACGTTTCTGATGCTGTCCTTGATAAAAGCCTGAACCTTTTCGCTGCCGCGCAGTTCTGCCGGCACGGAACGAGCTGCCATTTCAAGAACAGGCTCCGGCTGATAGGATCCGGAGAATGAAGTCGGAGGCCAAGCG
>JAZNLX010000182.1:0-8495 GCA_045579325.1 Spirochaetia bacterium | reverse complement strand
GCGCCTTTCTCCTGATCAGAAGGAAGTGCTCCGTTCCCTGAGGCGGAAATAAAAAAGCCTCCCGTCGGGGAGGCTCTGTATACGGTCTTCCGGAAAAATTACTGGTTGATTGTTCCGAGAGCTGTGTAAACGATGTCTGTTGTGCTGCATCCTCTTGAAAGGTCGCTGACAGGTTTTGCAAAGCCCATGAAGAAAGGTCCGTAAGCTTCGAAATCACCGAATCTCTGCATAAGCTTGTATCCGATGTTTCCTGCGTTGATGTTAGGGAAGATAAGTGTGTTAGGGCACTTTCCTGCAACATCTGAACCTGGAGCTTTTCTGAGTCCTACTTCAGGAATGATAGCTGCGTCAAGCTGGAGCTCTCCGTCAACCTTGAGTGTAGGAGCCTTTTCCTTAACAATTGCAAGAGCCTGTGTAACCTTGTCTACTGTTTCGTGGGAAGCTGAACCCTTTGAAGAGAATGAAAGCATTGCAATCTTTGGCTCTGTGAGGAGGAATGCTTCGCATGATTTTGCTGCTGCAAGTGTGATGTCAGCAAGCTGGTTTGCATCCGGTTCGATGATTACGGCACAGTCTGCGAGGATGTATGATCCTTCGTGTCCCCAATCTGTTCCCTGCTTTTCCATAAGGAAGCATGAAGAAGCTGTCTTGATGCCAGGAGCTGTCTTGATAACCTTGAGAGCTGCTGAAGCAACTGCACCTGTTGTGTTTACTGCACCTGCAACCATTGCATCACAGTCCCCTTTTCTAACCATCATTGCGCCCCAGTAAAGTGGGTTGAGCATTTCTTTTCTTGCCTGCTCTTCTGTCATGCCCTTTGCTTTTCTGAGTTCATAATATTCATTTGCATATTCATCCATCTTTGGTGATTTTGCAGGATCTGCAATTCTGATTCTACCGTCGAGTACAACATTTTCAGCCTGAGCTGCAGCCTGGATTTCTGCTTCGTCGCCTACAAGCCAAACTTCTGCAATAAGTCCTTTGTCAGAAAGAATTTTTGCTGCGTTGATAACTCTTTTGTCAGTTCCTTCAGGAAGAACAAGCTTTTTCTGATTTTTGAGAGCCTGTTCTGTCATTCTATCAATAAATCCCATTTTTTTCTCCTTAAGAAGATTTAATTCGATGTATTTTAGTCAATATTATATGATAAAACTGAATAAATTCAACTATTTATATTATCCAAAACTAATTTTTTTATCTATTGCACATATTTCTGCTGTATATTAAAATAAAATTATGGTTGACGTACGTTTGAAAAATGTTGAAGAATCCGATGTGGATACACTTCTTTCCGACGATGTGGAATTTGCCGGTACCGTAAAGCTGGTTAAGCCTGCAATGATTAAGGGTAAGGTAGAAGGGGAGATTGTTTCATCGGGAAATGTTTACCTGGAGAAAAGTTCTCAGATAAAGGCAGATATAAAGACAGCAAATCTTTCCGTCAAGGGAAAGGTTGAAGGAAATATCGAAACCTCAGCCGTGGTGGAGCTCCATTCCGGTTCCTCCGTAAAAGGGGATATCAAGGCCGGTACCGTAGCCATGGAAGGGGGCTGTAAATTCAGCGGCCGGATGGATGTGGCTGAGTGAAAAAGCTTTTTATACTTCTCATCTTTTTTGCACTGACAGTTTCTCTTTCCGCACAGACCGTGGAGGAAGCCATGGCCTCATACAAGGCAAGGGAATATGACAAGGCAATCCGTATCTGCGGAAAGATGTTGGATGAAAATTCCAAAAACGGAGAGGCGCTGGTAATCATGGGCTGGAGTTATATCAAGCAGGAAAAGTACGGAGAAGCGCTTGAAACCGCAGACAGGGTGCTTGGAATCAAAGAGGACTCCAGAGCTCTGGAAACAGCCGGAATCTCATGCTTCTATCTCCGTGATAACAAAAAGGCTCTGGAATATTTCAACCGTTATATAAAGGCCGATCCCGAAGGAAGATATATCGATGATGTCTACTCCCTCATGGGAGATGTATATATGAGGCTCAGGGAATACAACAATGCCGATATTGCCTATTCCGCAGCCGTACACTATTATGCCGCAAGTCCCAGATGGTGGTACAAGCTGGGTTATGCCAGGGAAAAGGCCGGCTCCGTAAAGGCAGCCCTGAAGGCCTATGAAAAGGCTCTGGCACTGAATCCTTCTTATACCGATGCCCTTAAGGGAAAGGCCAGACTCGAAAATTGAAAAGAAATCTGACTTTTGCCGTATACACATTGGGCTGCCGTCTCAATCAGGTTGAAAGCGAGGCTGTAACGGGAGCCTTTCTCAAAAACGGCTTTGTGCTTTGGAAAGAGGGCATGGGACCGGGACCCGATATCTTTGTCATAAACACCTGTACCGTAACCTCCATGAGCGAACAGAAGGCCAGGCGCATTATCAGGAAAGCCGCCTCCGGGAATCCCGATTCCCTGGTGCTTATCACAGGGTGCTATGCCCAGCTCAACGGAAAGGAAATAGAGGAACTTGCCCCCAATGTGGCAGTGGTAAGCCAGGAACAGAAAAGCAGGCTGCTTGTGCTTCCCTCTTTTATTGCAGAATCTGATTTTGGAAAATCTCCTGCCGGAATGAAGTCGGTGATTGCGGAGATGCTGAACAGACCCGTAATATCTGTTTCCAAGTTCGATTTTCTGCCTCAGACTTTCAGCTTTCATACCAGGGCTTCCCTGAAGATTCAGGACGGATGCAACAATTTCTGTGCATACTGCCGTATTCCGTATGCCAGAGGCAGAAGCGAAAGCATGGATTTTGACCGTGCCGTGGAGACTGCAATCGGTATAGAGAAGAACGGATACCGTGAACTGGTGCTTACGGGGGTCAATGTTACAGCCTATGAACAGAACGGAAAGGGGCTGCGGGATCTTCTGGGTGCCATACTGGAAAACACCTCGGACATAAGAATCAGGCTCTCTTCCCTGGGCCCCTACGACAATCTGGAAAACTTTGAATATTTTGTTTCAGAAAAGAGAATATGCCCCCATTTCCACCTTTCGGTGCAGTCCGGTTCGGACAACATACTGGGTGCCATGGGGCGCCGCTACAAGGCGGAAAGAATTGCCGACATTACCGATATCCTCAGGAAAAGCGGAAGGGATCCGTTTATCTCAGGCGATATAATTACAGGATTTCCCGGCGAGACCGATGATGACTTTGAGGCCTCCTACAGGCTGATAAGGGACTGCGGATTCTCGGACTGCCATGTTTTTCCATATTCCCCGAGACCTGAAACCCGGGCATATACCATGAAAAACCGTGTTCCTGAGCGGATTTCGGGCAACCGTGCCCAAAGGCTTACTTCCCTGGCGGGAGCTCTGTTCCTGGAATATGCCGGAAGACAGAACGGACGGATCGAGAATGTTATCCTTGAAGAAAAATGCACTGTGGACGGAAAGGAATATCTGGCCGGGCTTTCATCCAATTATCTGAAAGTTCATCTTGCCGCTTCTGAGGCGAAAAATGCAGGAATCGGGGATATGAAAACCCTCCGGCTTGAATGCATCAACGGGATGCTCTTCGGTCGGCCTCTGACACCAGATTCCGCTGCCATTCAATAAGCCATCTTTCCTTTTCGGTGTCGGCCCCTTCCGAATCGGCAAGGATTCTGAATACAGGCTCTGTTCCCGAACCTCTCATCCAGATAAAGCCTTTTTCGGTGCCGTTCCTGTCGGAAAATATGATTTTGAGGCCTCCCTTTGTTCCCTTGCTCCTTGTTTCAGGACCGGTTCCTTCGATGCTTGATGTTCCGATGTAGTTTACCTCTTTCCAGGAAACGAATCCGAATTTTTCTTCCAGTTCCTTTTTCCTTTTCTCCCATTCTTCGGCAAAAACCTCCTCATAGCTGTTCTTGAGAAGACCGTGATCGGTACAGGTTATATGCATCTTTGCCAGAGGATCGTCTGTGGCTGTGGTCCTGTATTCCGGAAGGGTTGCAATCATCTCGTCCCAGGATGGATTTTCCCTGAAGCGGGCCCCGGATCTTGTGCACCAGATTCTGTAAAGCTCAGGCATGGCCCGGAACTTGATTATGCTCATGATTGTGTTCAGGGGATCCCGGACAGTGGCGGGATGGGTTATGTTTCCTCCGTTGGAGCCCTCTCCCAGGAATCTTACGCAGTATCCCTCAGCCCTTTTTTCAGCTGCCAGGTTGACAACGTTGGCTTCCCCGACTTCGCTTCTGAAAACCTTTACTCCGAAAAGAGATGCAATTTTTTCTATTCGCATGGAGGTAGGGCAGTTCACAGCTGTTGCGGTTTTCCCTTCGGCAATCATTCCCGAATATTCCATGAAAGAAAGTTCTGCCGCAAAGGCCAGTGCAAAAACGGTCTGTGCATCGGGTACGGTAACCTCTCCATTTTCCGATATGAACACCAGGTTTCCCCGGTCGCCGTCGTTATCCGGCATGTATCCTACGGTGAAGCTGCTGTCTTCCGAGTGTTTTTTTCTGAGGAATTCGGCCGCAGATTCAAGGTTCTTTCCCTCCGGAAGAATCCCGTGGGCAATGTTCCCCGCTTCGTCATTGATAAAGGCATATCTGATACCCAGCCTGTCAAAAAATTCCCTGTCTATGGAAAGGGCTCTGGCACTTCCGTTCATATCTGCAATGATTGATGGCTTTTCGGCTTTGATAAACTCCTCTTCATGCCTTTTTTCGGGAAATGCGGTTCTCAGGTTGAAATCCAGATATGTTTTCAGGGCTTCATTCTTGAAACTCTCTGTATCGGGTGAAAGCTGTATCCTTTCCGATTTGTTCAAAATCTGAACAAGTCTGTTTCTGATATCCGGCTCCGACATATATTCCCTGAACAAGGAGATGATTTCCGCAGCATCCTTTCCTCCCGCTACGCTGCCGTCTCCCAGCCCGAACTTGACTCCGTTGTGTCCCCTGGGATTGTGGCTGGCGGAAACATAGATGAATGCATCTGCTTCCGGGGTTTCTTTGGTGTAGGCCATGATTTCGGGGGCGCTGCATATGGAAAGAGCCCTGATTTCAAGCCCCTCGGAAGCAAGGACCCGGTTCAGGACCGAACAGATGGCATTTCCGGTGGGTCTGGCATCCCGGCCCGAAACAACGGTGCGGCAGTCTCTGGAAAGGGCCCAGGCTGCAAATACGTGTCCTATGCCGGCGGTCAGAAGCCTGTCGTTTTCAGATATATCTTTCTCCGCACTGTGTTCATCCCCGTCGGCAGCAAAAACCTTTCTCCAGCCCGATGCCGAAATTATCATATCCTTAAGAAAGTCGTCCATAAATCAATCCTTTAAAAGCAAGATAACAAAAAAAGTCCCCAGCAGGAAACAAGGAGCAGCCCCAGGAATACAAAGCCCGGTAACGTGGTGGTTTTTTTTCCGGTTTTCATATCTTTTTCTTCTGAGTCATATATTTCAAGAAACCTGCTGTCTATGGCTTCAATTATTTTTCCCGGTACAAGCTTTACTTTTTCCGCGGTAATCCTGTCAAAGAATCCGAACATCTCCCCCACGGTTTCTCCCAAAGCTCCCGGTACGGAAAGGCCCCGGCTTACCGCTGTTTTGGAGATCATCACCATTCCCGTAAGGATAAGTCCCTTTCTAAGTCCTATGAGAAGCGCAGTCTGTGTTACCGGAAAATCCCCGATTCTGAAAAGAACCAGTCCCACCGGATTCAGCAGCGAGAAAAGGGTGACAAACAGGATAACAATGAAAGAGGGAAGGAGCTTTACCTTTCCGTTTTTTGCCAGGTTTACCAATCCGAAAATAAGCACCGTAACTGCGGCTGTCAGGGCGCTTTTCTGGAACAGCAGTGCAGGAAGAGCAAGCATTGAGGCCATGAAAAAGGCTTTTGAGGAAATGCCGTTTCTGATTGTGTTAACCATGCAGCCTCCTGAACCAGAGCGATTTTCTCATGAAGTTTTCGGTAAATATTCCCAGCAGCACTGCCGAAACAGTCCCCGAAACCAGAAGCAGGGGGGCAATGTACCGGGTTGCATCCCCGAACAGGATGAACCATGCAATAAGCAGCTGGGCTATGTTGTTTGCGGCCGCTCCCGCCAGGCTCAGTCCCACCGCCGAAACATGTTTTCCGAAAAGCCTGTACGCCAGCATCATGGCCATGGCGGAAGCCAGGGTTCCTCCTGCCGAAAAAAGAAAAATATATGAGAACAGGGTACCGGTAATCAGTCCCTGGCCCACGGTTTTAAGCAGCACCAGAATCAGGATCTTTCTGTATGGGAGAAGAAAAAGGGAAAGTATTACCGGCAGGTTGGCCAGTCCCAGCCTCATGAAAGGGAGCGGTTTTGGAATGGCGTACTCCACTGCCGCCAGGAAAAGGCACAGGGCGGCCAGGAACGGGAGAAGCTTCTTATCGGTCCGTGTTTCCAACCTTGCCCCCTTCCACAGTCACTATCACACGGTTAGGAAGGCACGCCAGGTAATCTCCCTGAACTGCAGCTTCTCCCATGTGAATGCATATCTTGTCCCTGCACGGTGAATTTACAAACTGTATATGATTGTCCTTTACGGTCAGATGAGCCTCTCCGAGAACCCCTTCCAGTACTATGTCCCGGTTTTGGTCCAGGGGGTAGACGTACTCGGAATCCTTAACCTTGATAACGGCCCTGGCTTCACTGCCGCCACTGTCAGAAAGCATGAGGAATGAAACAGTGATGAGAACCACGGAAATTGCTCCGAAAAGAATGTCTGCCGGTTTCAGGAAAAGCTTCACAACCGGATTATATCATATCACCTAAGAGAAATAATAGTCTTGTATTAAAATATATTTTATTATATTTTGATATAAATCTATTAATTAAAGAGGTTTACCTGTTATGAAGAGAAGATTGATCACATCAGCACTTCCTTATGTAAACAATATCCCACATCTGGGAAATCTTATACAGATGCTTTCGGGCGACGTTTTTGCCCGTTTCTGCCGCAGCCGCGGATATGACACACTTTATATCTGCGGAACCGATGAATACGGAACAGCCACCGAAACCAGGGCTCTGGAGGAAAAGAAGACTCCGAGAGAACTCTGCGACTACTATTTCAAGGAACACACACAGATCTACGACTGGTTCAAGATAACATTTGACAAGTTCGGACGCACATCCAACGAGGAATGTACCGAAATCACTCAGATGCTCTACAAGGATCTGGAGAAAAACGGACTTATCCAGGAGCACACAAACAAGCAGCTTTTCTGCCCTCAGTGCAATATGTTCCTTTCAGACCGCTATGTAAGGGGAATCTGTCCTAAGTGCGGCGCAGACGATGCCAGAGGAGACCAGTGCGACGGATGCGGTTCTCTTCTCGATCCTACAGATCTCAAGGAGCCAAGATGTGCCACATGCGGTGCCACACCTGAAATCAGGGAGACAAAGCACCTGTACATCAATCTTCCTGAACTCAGCGGAAAGCTTGAAAGCTGGATGGAGACAGTCAGCAAGGAAGGAAAATGGTCAGATAATGCCATCAACATCACCAAGGCGTGGATCCGCGACGGTCTTAACGAGAGAGCCATCACCAGAGACCTGAAATGGGGAATTCCTGTTCCTCGTCCGGGCTATGAAGACAAGGTTTTCTACGTATGGTTCAATGCTCCTATCGGATATATCTCCATTACAAAGCAGCTTGCCAACGAGCTTGCGGCCCAGGGCAAGGAAAGCTTCGACTGGAAAAGCTGGTGGATTCCTGAAGAGAGCGAAGAGGCAAAAGGTAAGGAAAAGGTTGAGCTTTTCCAGTTTATCGGCAAGGACAACATCCCTTTCCACACAGTTATTTTCCCATGTACACTTCTGGGCTCCGACCATAACTGGACCAAGCTCCATCACATGAGCTCTTCCGAATATCTTAACTACGAGGACGGCAAGTTCAGCAAATCAAGAGGTATCGGAGTTTTCGGAACAGATGCCATTTCCACAGGCATTCCGGCCGATGCATGGAGATTCTATATTTTCTACAACAGACCTGAAAAATCAGACTTCCAGTTCACTTGGAAGGATTTCCAGGAAAAGATGAACAGCGAGCTTATCGGAAATCTGGGTAACCTGGTTAACCGTACACTCCTTTTTGTAAACCGCTACTACGAAGGTAAGATTCCTCAGGCCCCTGTGGATGAAGAACTCTGGAGCGAGATCAGGAAAAAGGAAGCAAGAATCACAGAGCTTCTGGAATGGGCAGAGCTCAAGGAAGCATTCCACGAGATGTTCTCCATTTCCGACATCGCCAACAAGGCATTCCAGGCAGCAGAGCCATGGAAGACACGCAATACAGATCCTGAGCTGGCAGCAAAGCTTATCTACAACCTCAGCTATGTTATCCGCGACCTTATGATCATGATGAATCCATATCTTCCTCAGTATACTGAAAAGGTTCTTTCATATTTCGGCAAGGAAAGCTTCTCCTGGGATGAAATCGGAAAGCTCGAAGGGCTCAACACAGTGGGACCTACAGAAGTTTTCTTCACCCCTATGGACAAGAAGACAATGGAAGCCTTCAGAGACAAGTTCTCCGGAAGCC